>CAZKMJ010000064.1:7136-11735 GCA_964553835.1 uncultured bacterium | reverse complement strand
GGCAGTCGGGGCCACCGTGCAACTGACGGCGGTGGTGCTCGACCAGCTTGGTCAATTCCCGGCGAAGCTCAGGGGATGAGTGAAAGTCCAGGTCGCCTTCGAGGCTGACCCACTCCACCTGGCTGTCTGATTTTTTGATATGGATTTTCATGATTTTTTGCCCGGCTTGAACTTGGACATGATCAATTCGTTCCCTTGGGCGTGGGCCGTATTATACTCCAGTTCATCCATGATTGTCTTCATGAAATAAATGCCCAAACCCCCTCCTTTTACAGGGGGTAGGGTGGGTTCCTTGACCTCCCCAAGCCTGATTTTCTGGCCATAGTCCCGGACCCGGAAAACCACCTTTTCGGGGGTCTCCTCGAGGGTGACCAGAATCTCCTTGCCTGCCTGACCCTGATAGGAATGTCGGATTGCGTTGGTCACGGCCTCACAGAGGGCCACCATCTGGGATTCGATGTCTTTTTCATTAAAACCGGCCTTTTGGAGCATCGGGCGCAGTTTCTCCCGCAGGGGCTTGAGTTCGTTGGAATCGCTGATCAATTTGAAGGTTCCGGCCTGGGTTGGCATGGCGGGGATTATACCTAGAAACGGGAAAACTGGCAATTTCCTGCTAAAGGGGGTCTGGTTTATACCGTAACACTATATATCCACGTAATTTGCAATTAGCCCAAGGTATGGCTACTATTTGAGGTACTATGACGACAGCCGGCAACAGGGAAAAGGACTTTCAGGCCGCGGCGGAAATCGGCAAGATTTATAACGCTTTCGTCGACAAGAAGCTTTTGTGCGAATTCTTTATCGATGGGGTCGCGTCTTTTATCAATGCCGAGGAAGGTTACCTGTTCCTGGCCGGAAACCAGGACAAACTCTGGCTTGAGGCGACCACTGTTTCTTCCAAAGAAGCACCCCGTGAAATACTGGCCAAGTCCTGCGATGTGTTCAAGACGGGTAAAAATTTTTCGACTTCCAATTCAGTTTATATTCCACTCGTGGTCCGCAATAGCCCAATAGGCGTCGCCTGTTTTGTAAAAAAGAATGCTCCGCTCGATGCCAAGGACGTAAGTTTGGCCGCGGACCTCTCTTCGCAGCTGGCCGCTTCCCTGAAAAATATTTTTCTTTTCGAAGAAAACCTGCGCATGGAAAAACTGGCCACTATCGGCCAGACCATGAGCGCGGTCATGCATGAGCTCAAGAACATTCTGCAGCTTGGATCGCTGGCGACTGAATTTTTGAAAATGGGCATGGAAAAGAAAAACGATAAATTTCTGGAGCGCGGAATGGACGGTGTGTGCAAGGCCCTGAAGGAAATGGACGGTTTTACCTACGAGGTGCTGAGCCTGACAAAGGACTACAAGATCCAGCCGGAAAACGTCAAGCTGCAGACGCTCCTGGATGAACTCAAAACGGATGTCGCGCCCAAGGCGGACCAATGGAAGATCAAGATGGATTTTCAGGCGGGAGAAATTTCAGAAATTCAATGTGAGCCGCGCTCGCTTTACCGCGCTTTTCTGAATATCGTTAAAAATGCCATGGAAGCCTGCGATGAAAATAAAGAAGAGCGCTTTATCCGGATCCGCGCCAACTCGGTGGACAAGGAAAAGTATGAAGTCCGTATTGAAGACAATGGAAAAGGTATGAGCGAGGAAGTTAAAGCCAGGATTTTTCAGGCTTTCTTTTCAACAAAAGGAGAGAAGGGCACCGGCCTTGGCCTTCTGATCCTGGATAAGACCATCAAGGGCCACTACGGTGAGATCCGCGTGGACAGCCAGCTTGGCCGCGGGACCACTTTTATCATTACTCTTCCAAAAGCCATGCCGAAGGTGTAATCCCGCCTCTTTGGCGGGCCCTTTTTCTATGTAAAGTCCCATGTAAAATCTCTTTCCTGCCATTGCTTTCTTTTCTTGCTCCGAGCATCCTTGAATTAGAACTTAAACCAAACTGGTTTCAGGAGGAAGAAATGAAGAAGATCACAGCATTTGCGCTATTCTTTTTAATGATTGGCAGTGTTTCCGCTCACGCGGAATCTGTCGCAGCTGGCAGCACTTTTGAAGACAGCCAGCCCGGTAAGGCCATCGGCGGGCTTGTCCGCGCGGTCACTTACCCTTTGACGATTTTCAAGAAGGCGGGTGATTCCATGCAGCCGGGTGGGACGCGTTTAACTGCCGAGGAAATCGCGGTCAAGGCTCCGTATGACCTTGACGCTGAAACCACAGGTTAAGAAGTCTGGAAAGCAAAAAAGGCCGCTCCAAACGGAGCGGCCTTTTTTTGTTCTAGAGAGGATTAGCCGACACGGCCGGTGATGTACTCTTCAGTTTCTTTCTTGTCAGGGACCGTGAAGATCTTCTTGGTTTCCCCGAATTCCACCAGATTGCCCATGTAGAAATACGCAGTGTAATCGCTGACGCGGGCGGCTTGCTGCATATTATGTGTCACAATCACGATGGTGTAATTCTCTTTGAGCACATGGATCAACTCCTCGATCTTGCCCGTTGAAATGGGGTCAAGGGCGGAAGCTGGCTCGTCCATTAAAAGTACGTCCGGGTTCACGGCCAAAGCCCGGGCGATGCAAAGGCGCTGCTGCTTGCCGCCTGAAAGGCCAAGGGCAGAGTCCTGAAGACGGTCTTTGACTTCATCCCACAAAGCGGCCTTTTTCAAGCTGTCTTCCACGATCTGTTCAAGTTGAAAGCGGTTGTGAATACCGTGAAGCCGGGGGCCGTAGGCTACGTTCTCAAAAAGGGTCTTGGGGAAGGGGTTTGATTTCTGGAACACCATACCGACCATTTTGCGGAGGTTGACCACATTAATATTCGGTCCATAAATATTGACATTGTCCAGGAGCACCGAACCTTCAATTTTGATGTCCGCGATGGTGTCATTCATGCGGTTCAGGGTGCGTAAAAAGGTGGATTTTCCGCATCCCGAGGGGCCGATGAGGGCGGTAACGGCTTTTTCACGAATCTGCATGCCGACGTTTTTAAGCGCTTGGGTTGGGCCGTAATAAACGCTTAAATTTTCAGCCTGTATTTTGTGCTGCAAAATGGCTTCGTCCGGCATAGGTCCCAGTTGTCCGTGGTTGGTGATGGGTGTTTGGGCTTGTTTCTTGTCTGTCATAAAGTTAACTTTCAGCATCACAGCCTCTCAGTCTGGAGGCAGCCCCCAGTATTATCCATTTTAGATTGAGACCTGTCCAAGATTTTTTCTAAAGAAATAGCGCAGAATAATCGCGGTCAGATTAAAAAGAAAAGTAATGGCAATCAGCACGAGAGTCGTGCCGTACTGAATCGGAAGTGTTTTTTCCGCGTCCACCGACTGGGTGGCCATAATGAAAATATGGTATGAAAGCTCCATGAACTGGCTGACAGGATTGATCATCGGGATTACCCCGAAAAGTTTGACTACCGGCAAATGCGGCAGGAAATAGGCGCATCCGGTAAAAAGAATAGGGGCGGTTTCACCTGCGCCGCGGCTGACGGCCAGGATAGCGCCTGTCAAAATGCCTCCGCGTGCCTGAGGCAGGACCACGTCACGCACTGTCTGCCATTTAGTCGCTCCAAGCGCCAGGGAAGCCGCGCGATGGCTTTGCGGTACCGTATTTAAAGACTCTTCAGTGGAGACAATGATGACGGGCAGGACAAGCACGGAAAGAGTGGCTGCTGCCCAAAGCATGCAGGGTTGGCCGAATAGAAGCCCGGTTTGGAAGACTTTATCAATATTGCGGCCCACAAACAGGATAAAAAAGCCTACGCCAAAAAGGCCGAACACAATAGAAGGCACACCCGCCAGATTATTGACCGCGGCGCGGATGATTTTCATCATGGGGCCTTTGCCCCCGTATTCGGTCATGTACAGCGCCGCCGCAATGCCGAGTGGCAGGGCCATCAGGATCATCAGAAAGGTCACAGCCAGAGTGCCAAAGATGCATGGCCAGATGCCGCCTTCGGTCATCCCGTTTGAAGGAGCGGCAGTCAGGAATTCCCAGGTCACTACATGGCCGCCCTTAATAATAATGTCACTCATCATGAAAAAAAGCGCGGCCAGCGGAACAGCAGCAAAAAAACGGACCATAAAATTAAGGATCATTTCCGGGATATTAATTTTTTTGGAACCCGCGCCGGAAAGAGGGAACGATCCCAGGGAAGCAGTTGAGCTCATACGCTGGACCTCAGTTTTTTTCTTGCCTTGCTTAAAATGATTTCCGCGATGACGTTCAAAATGAATGTAAAGCTGAAAAGGACGGCACCTACCACAAAAAGCGCATAATAATGTTCTTCGCCCTGGGCCACCTCACCCAGTTCCGCGGCTAGGGTGGCTGTCATGGTGCGGACGCTTGAAAATATATTGCCCGTAATAATGGCTGCATTGCCGGTGGCCATCAGCACGATCATGGTTTCACCCAGCGCGCGGCCGAAACCCAGAATGATTGAGGCGGCAATACCGGAAATTGCGGCCGGCACCGTGGTCTTCAGAATAGTCTGCCAGTGCGTGGCTCCAAGCGCGTAGGAAGCATTGCGCAATTCCTTGGGAACCGCCCGCAGGGCATCTTCAGAAAGGGTAATAATCAACGGCATGGTCGCGATGGCGATGCCAATCGCACCT
>CAZKMJ010000064.1:4389-7126 GCA_964553835.1 uncultured bacterium | reverse complement strand
GGTAAAGGTTGCGATCAGGGCAAGCATCAGAAAGCCCAGCACCACAGACGGGATGCCCGCTAAAAGCTCAATGGTGGGTTTTAAAATTTCGCGCGCTTTCGGAGAAGCAATTTCCGAAAGGTAAATGGCAGCGCCCACTCCAAAAACCGCAGCCATGATAATTGCGGGAAAAGATACCAGAAAACTTCCGCAGATAAGAGGAATCAGTGAATATTTCGGGTTAACTTCGGAAATAGGCTGCCAGAGCATGTTAAAAACATTTTTTTCAGTCCATTCATCAAAGACCCATTTTCCGATCAAGTGCATGGGATTGGCGGTGTGGAAGAAAAAGACCGCTTCTTTGAAAAGAAAAACAAAAATCAGGGCAATGATGACCATTGAAGACACGCCCGCGAGGAGCAGGATTTTTTCAATGATCCTTTCCCCGATGAAAAGACTTTTCTGCGTCAAAAGACCGCGGGTCTTTTCGGGGGAAGAGCCTCTTGAGGACCGGGGTCCCCAAGAGGCTTGAAGGTTCTGAGAGCTGGAAGAAAGGTCCATTATTCCTTATTTTTTGGGAAGGGGTACAAAACCTTCGCGTTCAACAACCTTCTGGCCTTCTTCACTCTGGATCCACTCAAGATACGCTTTGATTTCGCCCTTGGGCCTGACGCCGGAGTACACATAAAGATAACGCCAGATAGGATAGCGCTTGCTCCAGGCAGCTTCATAATCCACTTTACCGTCAGCTGTTAGCGGGCTGATGGCTTCGGCTTTGTCATCCTTCTTAATGGAAAGGACTTTAAGAGCAGCCTGGTTCACGAAATAACCCACGCCGCCGTAGCCGATGCCGTTTGGATCTTTGGAAACCGCGTTAACTACCGCGCTGGTACCAGGCATGGTCTGCGCATCTGCCGCGAAGTCCTGGTTTTTAAGAATGGTTTCCTTGAAAAACTGGTAGGTACCGCTGGAAGATTCCCGGGAATAACGGATGATGTGTCCCGGCTGTCCGCCTACTTCACTCCAGTCATTGACCCTGCCCGTGTAAATGCCCATGATCTGCTTCAGGGTCAGTTCATTGATCGGATTGTCCTTGCTTACGACAAGGGCAAGGCTGTCAATGGCGACCTTGAATTCTTCGGGGTAATAGCCGGCCTGCTGGGCTTTTTCAATTTCTTTCGGCTTGATGGCACGGCTGGCATTGGCCAGGTCCGTGGTGCCGTTCATAAGCGCCGCGATACCGACGCCTGACCCGCCGCCTGTGACCTGGATCGAAACCTCAGGGTGGAGCTTCATATATTCTTCAGCCCAGCGTTGTCCCATGGTCACGATGGTGTCCGAGCCTTTCACCGTGATGTTTCGGGCCGCGAAAGCGGGGTTGCTCACAAGCCAGGTAATAAGCCCGAGAGCTGCTAATTTTTTGAGAGTATTCATCTAATTGTTTCTCCTTTTAGTTATTAAGCCTGTTCCCGGCCCTCAGGGGCCGGGAATCAGACATTATCCTACAATTCCGTTAAAATTTCCAGACGATGTCAGCCTGGAAACGGCGCTGCTGTAAGTCTGTCACGTTGGCCGTTCCGGAGTTCAGGTTGTGGACAAAGAAGGCTGAACCATTGATAAAAATGGTGTCCGTAAGGGCATAGCCGATTTTGAACACATTGCCTGACTTGCCCGTGTGTCCATCCCCAAAGTCACTGTCATTAAAAGCGCCGACAACCGCGTTGGCGCCCAGGTACTTGTAGGCCCAGCCGGCTTCCCAGTCACCCTGCTTGACAATGCTTCCAAGCTTGACGCCAAAGGACCATGCCGTGTTGTCATCAAGAATGGTATTGCCCAGCACATCGCCATTGGCCGCATAACCCAGGGAAGCAGCTCCCACGTTTTTGGCCACGTCAACGAAAAACCGGGTGGGAAAGTTGAACGGATACACCGCGATTTCAGTATAGGATTCCACAACATTGAAATCTTCCGTATCAAGCTCGGTAGTAATGCCATCCGCGTTCGGGTTGCCGCGGGCAAGGCTGGTACCACCGATGATGAAATTGCTGCTCTTGGCATAATTCTGATAGTCGTACAACGACACTGCCTGGGTAATATCCAAAGGACGTTCGAACCCCGGAATATAAATAACGGGATTCAAACCAACTTGATAGGCGAACAGGTTTGCATCGCCTTCAGTGGTGCCGTCTTCATCCAGGACAAACTGGCCCATGGTAATAAAGCCCTTCAAATCAACGTCCGAGGTGTCAAAGAATTTGAAGGCAAAGCGTTCCGCGATACCTTCAGGCTTAACGTCGCGGTCCCAGATCATGTCGGACGAACCCTTTTCAAACGGATTGTTCATCTTACCGGCTGTAATGGTGGTCTTGTCCAGAACACTCTTGTTGCTCAAGTAGGCAGGAGAGTATTCGGCATAAGCCTTTTCAATGTAAACCGGTTTGAAGTTGAAGTTGTTGTCAAAGGTAGTGTTTGTAGAGGTGGGGTCGACGCTAATACCGCCAGTGCCGGAAGAACCTTCACCGGAAGCCAGACCGAAACCGACCATAACTTCTTCATTAAATTTCTTTTCCCAGCCAAAGCGCAGACGATAGCGAAAACGGTTGCGATCGTCGGTTTCCGTGTTCGCGTTGCCGGAATATTTGAACGCTTCATAACGCAGGCGCAAATCACCTGAAAACTTCAGGTCTTTGAGCCATTTCTGGGCGCCGCCCGTTGCCGCGTCAAGGCGCTGGTTAAATTCGTAATCGCTCATGGGAGC
>CAZKMJ010000064.1:0-4379 GCA_964553835.1 uncultured bacterium | reverse complement strand
GGCCCCGCCGACTTCACCGGCAGGAGCGGAGGAAACGACGGAAGGTCCCTGGCTCTCGAGGCGCTGAATTTTCTGGTTCTGCTGCTGGATGGTTTTCTGCATGTCTTTCATCTGGTCCTGCATGTTTTGGACCAACGAAAGCAGCTGGGAATCATCAGCCATGACAGGCGATACGGCGACCAGGACCGAAAGGATCCAGGCAGCGGTTAAAAATAGAAACTTGTTTCTCATTTTTTTATTCTCCTTGTTGTTTTCGTTATTTAAAAATTTAAAGCTGGTTTTCGACGATCTTGCGAAGGGTGCGCAAGTTCTGTTCGATGTTTTTGGTTGTCGAGTCGTAAAGGCTGCCGTCGGCTTTTGAAAGACCGGTTTTATCTGAAAGCTGCTTGATCAGTTTGTCGAGCATTTCCCGCTGGTTGCGGAGCCCGGCGATCAGCATTTGCTGGTTTGCCATAAAATCTCCATCAATTGAAGTCGGTGTAAATACCGATCTGGCTGACCGGCTGCCCTGATTTTGGCGAAACACCCATGTGCAGGAGCCAGGCTTCAAAATTTGCGATTTGCTTGGAAGGGACGGTTTCAATCAGCTGAGAACGCTTTTTGGCGTGCGCCGCTATTTTGACCGGCATCACGCGTCGGCTGTTCTTGGAACAAGCGCGGCTTTTCATCATGAGGCCCTCCATCAGGTTACTGAGCATTGAGAAAACCGGGATCAAAAAAATAAGACTGTTTGATCTGGCGGAGTTTGCGGAGATTTCCGGCTACAAGCTTGGCTTGGCGGCCGTAAAGGTAAAAGTCCTGCGGATTCATTTCAGGTTTTTTTTCAAGATCTTCGATCAGCTTGGCGAGAATGTAGCTTTGTCTTTTCAGTCCCGAGATCATCATGTTTTTCTCGATCATATTTTTCTCCTCTGTTGTCGAGGGAATAATAGGATAGAGGAGTAAACCCCAAATGGCAGGAATGTAAAATGCGTGTAAAGCGGGGAGAAGGGTATTTTACTCGCGCGGGCGGGGGCCGGCGGCGGGAATGGCAAAGCTGAAGGCGGAGCCTTCCCCAAGGCGGCTTTCGCAAAAGATTTGGCCACCATGGGCTTCAATAATGTGTTTGGCAATGGCCAGCCCCAGGCCGGTGCCGCCTTCATCACGTGACCGGGCCTTGTCTACCCGGAAGAACCTTTCAAAGATGCGGGGGACCATATTTTCGGGGATACCGACGCCATTGTCGCGGATCGTGACTTGAAGCATGCCGCCCAAATGAAAAGCCTGTGCCGATATATGGCCGCCCTGGCGGCTGAATTTAATGGCATTATCCAGAAGATTGACCAGGACCTGATGGATTTTATCGTGGTCTGCCTGGACAGGCGGGATGCTTTCATCCAGATCCGCCGAGACTGTAATGTTTTTTCTTTTCAAGCCAGGCTCCATGGCTTGAAGGGTATTCCTTATTTCGTCCTGGATCCTGAAGGGTGTGACTTTCAGTGGGATTTTTCGTGATTCGATGCTGGATAGGTCCAGAAGGTCTTCCACCAGCCTGGTTAAACGCTCAGCATCCGAATGCATGATTTTTAGGAAATGTTCACTTTGCGCCGGGTCCTTGGCGGCCCCTCCCAGAAGGGTTTCGATAAAGCCTTTTATCGAAGTGAGCGGCGTACGCAGTTCATGGGATGCGTTGGCCACAAATTCTTTACGGGCCCTTTCCAGATTTTTAAACGCGGTAATGTCGTGCAGTACAAGAATGCCGCATATTCCGGAGCTTTCAGCGCCCGTACCAATAGCACTGATTTTGAAAATTTTTTTTTCCGGATAATTGATTTCAATTTCCCGGGAAATGTTTTTCTGGCCTTCAATGGCCAGCCTCATGGCCTCATCGATTTCAGGATTGTGAGTGAATTCGATCAGGCTTTTTCCCGTTCCGTTATGGGCACAGTCCAGGATCTGTGACGCGCTCGGATTGTGGATAAGGATTCTGCGGTTTTCGTCCACACCCACTACGCCTTCCTGCATATGGTTCAGGATAATGGATAGTTTTCCCTTTTCGCGCAGGCTGCTGTTGATACGGTTTTGCAGGCCTTGAATGGTTTGGGCGATGGTCCCCGCCAGAACATCCATGGCCTCGTCATTCCAGGCGGGCAGGGGGCCGGCGATTTCCCCCTTGGCGAATTTTTTCGCCGTCCGGGTCAAAAGTTTTATCTCATGCCGGAGCTTTTTTTTAATATAGCTGTCCAGGATCATGATGAAAATGATGCCGAGAATAAGACTGGCAGCCAAATGCATAGGCAGCGAATAGGACGAATGGGAAGGTGGCAGGTATTTCAACGCCAGCGGCATCAGCAGCGCGAAGGTGAAAGCGGCCAGATAAAAAAGGACTGTTTCCTGAATAAAGCCGTAGTTTGATTCTAGAAGGATTTCGCGGGAAGATTTAGTTGTCGTGGTCAAAACGGTAGCCGACATTTTTTACGGTCAAAATTCTTTCAGCTTCCTTGGCCAGCTTTTTGCGCAGTTGGACGATGTGCATGTCCACCGTGCGCGTTTCAATGTTGAGGGCCGCGTTGTAGCCCCAGACCTTTTCAAGAAGGGCTTCGCGCGACAGAACTCTTCCGTCTGCTTCCATAAGAGCTTTGAGGAGCAGGTATTCCTTGGAGGTCAATTCTAGCGGTTTTCCTTCCAAGTTGACAATATATTTGCCCGTGTCGATTTCAAGAGCGCCGCACCGCAGGATTTTTTCCACGACTTTTTCACGGCCCCGGCGCAGCACAGCGCGTACCCGGGCGACTAACTCCCTCGGGCTGAAAGGCTTGGTCATGTAGTCGTCGGCGCCCAGCTCAAGCCCCACGATTTTGTCGGTTTCCTGGACTTTGGCTGTCAGCATGATGATGGGAATGCCGGCGGTCGTATCTTTTTGTTTCAGGATCTTGCAGACCTCAAGGCCATCCATGCCCGGCAGCATGATATCGAGCAGAATCAGATCAGGTTTGGTTTTACGGGCCATTTCAAGGCCTGAATCGCCTGCCGCGGCCCAAACCACTATAAAATTTTCCTGTTCCAGATTAAATTTTACAAGTTCGGCGATGTTCTTTTCATCTTCAATAACTAGAATGGTTTCTTGTGACATAGGCAGGCCCATTTTTGCTGATTCCGGGGTGGAGTGCAATGGAGAAAATGTAAAAAGTGAGTCAGCTGGGCGTAAAGCGGCAAAATGTCTTATTAAGCGACTTTAGCAAGGTTCAGCTTGTAAAATAAACTCTCAAGCAGTATCATTAAATAGCGTTAACTAACAATTATTTGTATCCTCTTGTAGGTCGAGTAAGCTTTAACTGCCAACGCAAAAAGCTTTTCACATCCTCTCAAGGTCCTTTAAACGAAAGGTGAGCATGAGAAGCCCTGAAGATTCAAATCTTGCAGAGCTATTGTTCGAGAAAAGAAAACTCGAACAGCTTGTCCACGCCCACGAGCGGACCGTTCAAGAACAATCCCAAAAATTAAGCGAAGCTTTAACAGAACTTCAGGAGCGCGCGAAGGAAATTGAGAATTCCCAGGATGCGCTGGCGCACCAGACTCTGGTCCTCGAATCCATCATTAAAAGCATTATTGCGGGCGTTGTCGTTTCTAATGTTGACGGATGTCTGACTCTTTTTAATCCCGTGGCGGAAGAAATTTTAGGGCTTGGTTTGACCGAAGCGCCGCTTGAAGAATGGACGCAGAGGTATGGCTGCTATCTTGCGGATAAAGTCACTCCCTTTCCCGTGGAAGAACTTCCTCTGGCCCGCGCGCTTCGCGGCGAGACCATTTACGACGCGCAAGTTTTCATTCGCAATTCTCACAGGCCTAAAGGTGTTATGCTAAGCGTCAATGCCAGTCCCTATCGGGACCAGGATGGAAAAATTCTGGGCGGGGTCGCGGTTTTTTATGATGTGACGGAGCGGACCCGGATCGGAGACGCGCTGCGCAAAAGTGAAAGGCGTTTCGCGGATCTTTTTTTGGGCGCGGCCGACCCGATTGTGATCCTGGATGCTTCCGGCAAGATCCAAAATGTGAATCCCGCCGCTGAAAGAGTGTCCGGGTGCACGCTCAGCGAGCTTGAAGGAAAAATTTTCACCGAAGTTGGTGTGATCGCCCCCTCTTCGTTGCCCAAGGCCGTGCAGGAATTTACCCGTGTGACCCTGGGAGAAGACGTCCTGCCTTATGAGCTTGAAATTATGACCCGAAGCGGAAACCGCCTGATTTTTGAGGCGCACGCCAAGCTGCTGAATCACAATGATGAAAGCGCCGGTGTGCAGGTCATTTTTCGCGATATCACCGACCGCAAATTTTCTGAAAAACGAAGCGCGATCCAGTATGCCGTCACCAGCGTACTGGCAGACTCTTCCAGCAAGGAGGAA
>CAZKMJ010000063.1:10946-11791 GCA_964553835.1 uncultured bacterium | reverse complement strand
CCATTTTTTTGATCTCAGGCCAGGCGGCAATCCGAATGAGGACGTTGTGCGCCTGGTCAGCGGCCTGTTCGGCTGTGCGCCGCATACCATTGAAGAAGTTTTGACTTCTTTTGAAGGCATTGAACACCGGCTGGAAAAGACCGCGGTGTCCGGCGGCGTGGCCTATGTCAATGATTCCAAATGTACTACCGCGGCTTCGCTTGCTTGGGCGCTTGAAAAATATCCGGACGGCAAAGTGCTTTTGCTCGCGGGCGGGCACCCAAAGTCTAATGATTTTGATACCGTTCGCGGCCTGGTGCGGAAAAAAGTCAAAAAAGCATTTTTGATTGGTGAAGCCACGCCCATGCTCCGGGAAGCATGGGGCGGCGCCTGCCCGTTGACCGCGGCGCTTGATTTTGAGTCAGCGGTCACCGAAGCGCACGCGGAAGCGAAGCCGGGGGACGTGGTCCTGCTTTCGCCGGCCTGCGCCAGCTTTGACATGTTCAGGAATTACATGGAACGCGGTAACCTTTTCAAAAAAATCGTGGGTGTGCTGACCCGCGAAGCAGCGCCGAACCGGAGCTGAAATGTCGAACTCGGCGCGCATCCTCTTCATGACCGTGTTTGTGCTGATTGGCATCGGGATCGTCATGACCTACAGCTCAAGCGCGGTGTATGCCCAGTACCGCTATGCCAATCCTGAATATTTTCTGTTCCGCCAGTTTATGTACGCGCTGCTCGGAACGCTTTTAATGTTTGTTACGGCTTCCATTCCCATCACGTTCTGGAAAGACAACTCGCGCGCCATGATGCTGCTGGCCATTTCTTTTCTGATCCTGGTTTACATGCCTGTGATCGGCCACTCT
>CAZKMJ010000063.1:0-10936 GCA_964553835.1 uncultured bacterium | reverse complement strand
CAGCCCGCGGAATTCGCGAAAGTCACGGTCTGTATTTATCTGGCCGACTATCTGTCACGCAAAATCAAAATCATCAAAAAAGGCGGGATCCTGATTTTTATACCGCCCCTTATTTTGATCGGCCTGACCTGCGGCCTGACCCTGCTCCAGCCGGACCTTGGTTCCACGGCCTTTATCTGCCTGCTGGTGTCCGTACTGTTTTTTCTTTCCGGCTTGAAAATGCGCTATGTGGCTTTTGCTTCCGCTGTCTTGCTGCCCGCGCTTTACTTCCTGGTCATTCGCGTGCCTTATCGCGCCGCCCGTGTTACGGCCTACCTGAATCCGTGGAACGACCCGCAGGGTTCCGGCTTCCAGATCATCCAGTCGCTGCTGGCTTTTGGCATCGGCGGGGTCAAGGGGGAAGGCCTTGGGCAGGGTATTCAAAAACTGTTTTATCTTCCGTCCAGCTATAACGATTTCATTTTTTCTGTGATCGGCGAAGAGCTTGGCCTGGCGGGGCTTCTTTTTGTTGTCTTCCTCTATGGCGTGATTTTTTTCTGCGGACTTCAGCTGGCCAAAAAGGCCAAAGGCGATTTTGAAAGGCTGTTGACCATTTCTTTGACTCTCATGATAGTTTTGCAAGCTTTGATCCACATGCTTGTCACCACCGGTCTGATCCCGACCAAGGGCCTTCCGCTTCCGTTTATCAGCTTCGGTGGTACGTCTCTTCTATTCAGCATGATGGCCGTGGGCCTGCTTATGGCCTGCGACCGCAAAGCCCGCGGCGCCTGACATGACAGGGCCCCGCATCGCGGTTTTCGCAGGGCCGTCGGGCGGGCACTTGTTCCCGGCGCTGGCCTATGCTGAAGCCTGCAAGGACCGTTGGCCGGACAGCCGACTTTTCCTTGTTTCCAGCCGCCGCGCTGAAAATTTTGCCCGCCATTTCGAACCCGGACTTTTTGAGGAAGTCATTTTTTTGCGGGAATTTCCTTTTCCGTCCGGATTTTCATTGCGGTCGCTTAAGTTTCTGATAGAATTTCCTCGCGCCTTCATGGATTCCTCCAAAATTTTGTCCAGAATCAAGCCTGACTTCTGCGCCGGTTTCGGCAGCTTTGTTTCCTACCCGGGAATGCGCCTTGCCATGTGGAGAAAAATTCCCAACCTCGTTCACGAACAGAACGTGGTACCTGGGAAAGCCACCAAAATGCTGTACAGCCATGCCCAGTTGACCGCCATGACTTTTGAAAACACTTTTGAAAAGGCGGGGCAGGGGATCATGGCTGTGACCGGCCTGCCGCTGCGCCGCGTGCTCCGGCGTGCTGCTGAGAAAAAAATGTCAGAAAACCAGGACAAGCCTTTTCATGTGCTGGTGGTGGGCGGGTCGCAGGGCTCGCGCGGGCTCAACAAGATCATTTCTGAAACATTTTTGCGTCTTTCTTCTGAAGAAAAGAAAAATCTGGCCGTTACACATATTACGGGGAAAGCGGACCTGGAGCAGATCCGGGAAATTTACCGCGCCAACGGAATCCAAGCTGAAGTTCACGCGTTTTACGAAAACATGCACGAACTTTACGGAAAGGCGGACATGGCGATCACGCGGGCTGGTGCCAACACTCTTTTTGAGCTGGCGCTTTTCAAAGTCCCGGCCATTGTCGTCCCTTATCCTTACGCGGGAGCCCACCAGGCTGAAAATTCCGGTTACTTCGAGAAGCGCGGCGCGCTGGTCCAGAGGACCGAGTCCCTTTTGACGCCGGACTGGCTTGTTGAGCAAGTCCGGTACTTCCAAAAACATTCCGAGCAACGGCGCCTTTTGGCCGGTAATATCGCGAAGCTTGGCGGGGGAGACCCCGCGCAGGAGCTCGCGGCCTGGACCGGCAAACTTCTTGGGGAGAGCACACTTGAAAGTCACAGACAGCAACTTAATTAACGGGGCAAGACAAGCCTATTTAATTGGAATCGGCGGCGTGGGGATGAGCGCGCTGGCCCGGGTACTCAAACATCAGGGGCTTCAGGTCGCGGGTTCTGATTCAAAAGAAAGCAGGACCACACGCGAGTTGATGTCCGCGGGCATTCCGGTCCATATTGGTCAGCGGGAAGTCGGCTTTCATGATGAAGACATCATTATCTATTCTTCTGCCATTAACTCCGACCATGTGGAGCTGAAGGCCGCGCGCCAGTCAGGCCGCCGCGTGCTGCACCGCGCCGAAGTCCTGTCGTCTCTTTTAAACCGCGCGCGCACGTCCGTTGCTGTAACAGGCACGCACGGCAAGACCACAACGTCTTCCATGATTTCATTCATGCTTGCCGAAATTGGCAAGAACCCGACCTGCCTTGTGGGCGGGGATGTTATGAACTTTGGCACCAACACCGTGCTGGGTAATCCGGACCTTTGGGTTTCGGAAGTAGATGAGAGCGACAAGAGTAATGAGATGTACGCTCCCAACTACACCATTGTGACCAACCTTGAAGAAGACCATATCGACAATTACAAGGACCTGGACGACCTGCGCGCTTCCTTCCGGAAGTTTTTTGATAATGTGCGCAACCCCGGCCTGATCATTTATTGTGAAGATGACATCAACCTGCGCAACCTGGTCATGGAAAGCGGCAAGCCGCACATGAGTTTCGGTTTTTCGCCTTCTTCTGATTTTTCCGCGCAAAACATTCAGATCAGCGATTTCGGTTCTGAATTCGATCTTTGCGAGTCCGGCCTTTACGTTACGCGCATCAAGCTTTCCGTGCCTGGCCTTCACAACATTTCCAATTCGCTGGCAGCCATGGCGCTTTTGAGCCAGTTGGGCGTGGATATTGTGGACGCTGCCGCGACACTTGTGCGTTTCCGCGGCGCGCGGCGCAGGCTTGAGGTCAAGTGGCAGTCGCCCGAGATCATGATCATTGATGATTACGCGCACCATCCTACAGAAGTGCGCGCTTCCATTAACGCGCTGCGCCAGAAACAGCGCCACCTGACTGTGGTGTTTCAGCCGCACCGTTTCAGCCGCACACGCTATTTCTTCAAGGAGTTTGGCCGTGCGTTTGCCGGAGCCGACCAGGTGATCCTGACGGATATTTATGGCGCGGGCGAAAAAAATGTGGAGAATATCAATGTGAAGTGCATTTACGACGAAGCTGTGGCTTCGGGTCATCCTTCGGTCGAAGTGATCGCGCGTAACCAGATTTTAAATCAGCTGCTCCATAAGCATCCACAGGGGATCGTGGCCTTTATCGGGGCGGGGGACATTGGAGAATTAGCGGATGAGCTTGCCAGCAGGCTTAAAAACCTTACTCCGGCATAACGTCGACCTTTCCAATTTCTGCACAATGCAGGTTGGCGGTATCGCGAAATATTTCGCCGAACCCTCCACTGAAGAAGAGCTTCTCGAGCTGCTGGAATTCGCGCGCAGCGAACGTGTTCCTCATTACATCCTGGGTAAAGGCTCCAATGTCATTTTTCCGGACGAAGGATGGCCCGGCCTTGTCATTACAATGATCCATTATGAGCAGGACAAGATCGTTTTTGATCCGGACAAACCTTTTGTCACTGCCTCAGCCGGCATTCATTTATACCGTATGGTGGTTGCCTGCCGTGAACGTCATCTGGGCGGCGCGGAATTCCTTTGCAATGTGCCGGGTACTGTGGGAGGCGGACTGATTATGAACGCTGGCTTCAGCCGCTTTCCCGGCCAGAGTAATGAAATCGGCGACATCACCGAAGAAGTCACGGTGCTTAATGAAGAAGGCCATAAGGAAGTCATCCCGAAATCAAAACTCCAGTTTTCCTACCGCAAATCCAATCTTGCTGGAAAGTTGATTTTGTCCGGGACTTTTCATCTTTGGAGGCGGCCAGCGGAAGAAATCCAGAAAGAGATCCGCGCGAATTTTGATTACCGCAATGACAAGCAGGACCTGAAACATCCCAGCTCAGGCTCCATTTTCAAAAATCCCGGAGCGCCGCATCCTTCAGCAGGAAAATTGATCGACCAGCTTGGCCTCAAAGGTATGAGGGTCGGTGATGCCATGATTTCTCCCAAACACGGTAATTACATCATCAACGCGGGCAATGCCAGAAGCGCGGACATATTTGCCCTGATTGAGAAAGTGCAGAAAACGGTTTTTGATGCCACAGGCATTACCCTCGAAACTGAAGTCAAACGCGTCGAAAAAATCTAATTCCCTCCGCGTTGCCGTGCTGTGCGGCGGCAATTCCTCGGAAAGAAAAATTTCCCTGCGTTCCGGAAAAGCCGTTTACACCGCCCTTAAACGGGCCGGTTTCCGGACCCGTATGCTTGATCCCCGTGACTGGAACAAGACCCTGAAAGCGCTTCGTGATTTTGACGTAGCATTTGTGGCCCTTCATGGGCGTGGTGGGGAGGACGGTGTAATCCAGAAAAAGCTGGAAAAGGCCCGTATACCATATATTGGCTCTGACGCTGCCTCCAGCTTCCGTGCTTTTGACAAGCAAATTTCCAAGGATGTTTTCCTGAAGAACCGTATCCCGACACCCAGGGGGATTCTTGTCCCTTCACCTGAATGGGAGAGCCGCCTGCCCGGTCTTCGTTTCCCGCTATTCGTGAAGCCCGCCCAGGAGGGCTCCAGTATCGGCATCCATTCCATTGAAGATTTTGCCCGTGCGGCCGAAAAGATAAAGAAGTCCGTCAAGGCCTTCGGCAAGGTGCTCGTGGAGGAAAAAGTCACGGGCAGGGAGTTCACGGTCGGTATTTTGGGCTCAAAGGCCCTGCCGGTGGTGGAGCTGAGGCCCAAGCGTTCTTTTTATGATTTCCGCGCCAAGTACACCAAAGGCATGACAGAATATGTTGTGCCAGCGAGAATTCCGGCGTCGGTTTCGAAAAAACTGCAGGAGCTGGGTCTGAAAGTGCACAAGGCCCTCGGGCTCCGCGATTTTTCCCGGGTTGACATTATGATGGATGGGGAAGGCAGGCCCTATGTGCTTGAAGCCAACTCCATACCGGGATTCACTGAATTCAGTCTGCTTCCCAAGGCCGCGCGCGCGGCCGGGATCAGCTTTGAAGACCTGTGCAGCAAGCTGGTCAATTTTGCTTTTAGGAGAAAAAATGGCTAAGAAAAAACGTTCACAGAAAAGAGGCTCAGGAAAAGGGATCAACCTCCGGCCCTTTTTTGGTTTTTGCCTCCGTTCCATTCCTTTTTTGCTCATCTTTTGTGCTTTTGGCGGGATTTTTATCGGTGTGCGTGACGCTCTTTACGCGGACCCCAGCCTTTCTATACAAAAGGTCGAAGTCTCTCCGGCAGATTCGCTCTCCATCGAGCAGCGTACCAAGCTGGATTCCATGCTTTTGGGCCAGAACATCATGACCGTTGACCTTCGTAAGGCTGCCAGGACTCTGGAAAAGGACCCCGGCGTTCAGAACGCAAAGGTCGTGAAGCATATGCCGTCGAAAATCGGGGTGGAGATCGTTCGCCGTAAAGCAGTGGCTTGCATCCAGTTCGCCCCCCAGGGCAATTGCGGGCTTGTCTCGGATGATGGTGTGATTCTGGACGTCATCTCGTTCAAGAACGCGACAGGCCTCATTCTGGAAGCTTTTGAGACCACCAAGCGCGAGCCTCAGATCGGCATGCGACCGGAAGTGCGCGGGTTTTACCAGTCCATGAAGTTTATGAAGGCCTACGAAGAGCTCGAGCTCGCCCGTTTTGAGCCTTTGACAAGAATCGCTGTTGATCATTTGGGAAATGTCAGTATCATACTTGGCAATGGCCCGCAGATCAGACTTGGTCGCAGGCCGGTGGAATGCATCAAATCGCTGGACAAGGTCATTCCGCTGCTGAAGAGCGAAGAGCGCTCTAAAATTGAGTACGTTGACTTGCAATATGACAATGTCATTGTTAAAAGAAAAAAGTAAGCAGGAAACCGCGGCAAAGGCGCCGGAAGGCAGCCTTGTCCTTTTTGTTGGCGGCAGAAAAATTGCGGGCTTCCTCAGCGGCGCAAATCCTACATCACCTAAAATTGCCCACCACGTCGTCCAGAAAAGTGCAGAAGGTTTTGAAAATGGACTGGTGACTGACCTTGAGCGTGCTTCCAATTCCATTGAGGCGGTGGTTCGTGAACTTCTTGGCGGCAAGGAAGGCGAAGGTACGGCCCTCACGGCTTACGTTGTCCTGTCCAATTCCAAGCTCAAGACCTATACCTTTTCAAGCTCACAGTATTACCAGGGGAATCAGCGCACCATTACAGCGCAGGAAATCCGCAGCGTGGTCCAGCAGACGCGCAGCGTCGCGACGCTTCCGCTCACAGAGTTCGTACTTCAGGCTGTTCCGCAATCTTTCCTCGTTAATGACATGGCGGGCGTTCGCAATCCGCTTGGTCTTGAAGCGCACCGTCTTGGCGTTGAGTTGAAGATGCACACCATGAATTTCGAAGACTTCAAAAATCTTTCGCGTGCGTTTGAGGCAGCGGAAATTGAGGTCGAAGGTTATTTCCCCAAGACTATGCTTACGGCTGAAGCCATTCTTCAGGAAGAAGAAAAAGAGGAAGGTTCCCTGATTCTGGACATTTCTGAAGATTCCGCGCAGCTGGTATTGTGGAAGGAAGGTCATCTTGTGGATTCCCGAGTCATTGTGGGCGGTTCACGGGCCCTTGCGGAGCAGATTTCCAACGAATGGGGAATCTCGATCCATGACGCGTTTCGCGTACAGCAGGAATATGGCTCCCTGGGCTCCGGCGATTTCTCTGATGAGCTGATTCCGCTTGTGGAGCGCAACGGTAAGGGGAATCACGCCATCAAACGGGCGGATTTTCAGGCCAAGTACGTTGGCTATTTCAAGAACTGGACCGCGGCCCTGCTTGAACAGGCTGAGGCTTTTTGCAAGGAAAACAGGATTTTCTATCCGCATCTTGTTTTCTCCGGGGAAATTGTGCAGACCGACGGCTTTATCGAGTTTCTGGCACAGCATTTTTCACGTACTGCTCGTATTGGCAGCTCCCGCAAGGTCGATGCTGTCGGGGAGCTGCTGCATGACCAGAGCCTGGCGCCTGTGTTTGGCATGCTCCGCTGGATATCGCAGGAGATGCCGGACCAGAAAAAATTTGCCCAGCCCAAGGGTTTTATCCGCAAAACCATCGCCACCGCCAAAGACTGGTTTCTCGCTTACTTTTAAGGCTTTTCCTCTCTAGTTTCGGGTTGCTTTTTCATGCCCGCCCTCTATAATGTTGCTTTCTAAACGTCGTCCCAAAAATAGGCCTAATTTTCGTTCATGACTATGGTTTCATCCCCGAATACACGTCAGCTTCCTCTCCACGGTAAACACGTGGCCCTCGGGGGAAAAATGGGCCAGTTTGGCGATTGGGAAGTGCCCCTCTATTTTGCCGGTATCCTTGAAGAGCATGAAGCTGTGCGCACCCGCGCGGGCCTTTTTGACGTCTCTCATATGGGCAAGTTCGAATTTGAAGGTCTTGGCGTCGACATCGTACTGGACCAGATCCTTTCCCGCAGCATCATCGGCATGAAGGAAGGTCAGGCCCTTTACATGCCTCTTTTGAATGAGCAGGGCACCTTTCTGGACGACATCATCGTCTACAAAATCACTTCCTCCCGTTTTTTTATGATTGTAAATGCCTCCAACGCGGCCAAGGATTTTGCCTGGCTGAAAAAGCAGGTGCCAGCCGGGGTCCGTTTTACTGACCATACCGCTGATAAAGGCCTGCTGGCCCTGCAGGGCCCGAAGAGCGCGGCCATTCTCGAAAAAGCTCTGGGTTCTAACGAGTTTTCGGATTTGAAATATTATTACTTCAAATTGTGGGAAGACGGCATGATTGCCCGCACCGGTTACACCGGGGAAGATGGTTTTGAAATTATGGCCAATTTTTCCGTTCTCACGAAACTATGGGACAAACTTCTCGAAGCGGGAAATGAATTCGGCGTTATGCCCGTTGGTTTTGGCGCGCGCGATACGCTGCGTCTCGAAGCATCCATGCTGCTTTATGGTCATGACATGGATGAGACGGTCACACCGCTTGAAGCCAACATCGAATGGGCGCTGGACTGGACCAAGAGTAAATTTACCGGGAAGCAAGTGCTTGAAAAGCAGAAACAGCAGGGGGTTGCGCGCCGGATCGTGGGTTTTGAGATGGTTGAACGCGGAATACCACGCCAGGGTCATGAAATTCACAAGGCCGGAAAAAAGATCGGCATCGTGACCAGCGGAACATTTTCACCAACACTCAAGAAAAACATAGGCATGGGGTATGTTGAAATGTCTTCAACGGCCCCGGGCTCGGAAATTGACGTCATGGTGCGTGATAAGGCCGTCAAAGCCAAAGTTGTGCCCATGCCGTTTTACAAGCGGAAAAAGTAAGCAGCGCCGGCACACAGGTGCCTGTGCAAAAAAAATAAACGGAGGATCCATGAAGTTTCCCGCGGAATTGCGCTACACCAAGACCCACGAGTGGGTCAAAAAAGAAGGTCGCAAGGCCCTTGTCGGCATCACGGACTACGCCCAGAAGGAAATTTCGGACGTGGTGTTCGTTGAACTGCCCAAGCACGGCCAGGACGCGCATCAGGCCAAGCCGGTCGCTGTGGTGGAATCTGTGAAGGCTGCGTTTGACATTTACGCGCCTGTATCGGGCAAAGTCATCAAGACCAACAATGACCTGGAGATGGATCCGGGCAAGGTGAACGCCGACTGCTACGGCCAGGGATGGTTCCTGGAGATTGAAATGAACAACGAATCGGAATGGAATTCGCTTTTAACCGCTGACGATTATCAGAAGCAGCTTACACACTAAAAGGAATTTTATGCATTATCAGCCGATGACCGAACAGGACAAAAAGGAAATGCTCGCCAGCATGGGCGTTTCTTCTTTTGACGACCTGCTCAAGGGCGTGCCGGAGTCCCTTAAAAACCCGAAGATTGAAATTCCCGAAGCTTTGAGCGAGCTCGAAGTCCAGAACCTGATGAAGGCACTGGGCGCGCAGAACGCCAACACCAAAGAATATTTGTCTTTTCTGGGCGGCGGCAGCTATGAGCACTTTATTCCAGCGGCATTGCCCGCTCTGGTCAGCCGCGGCGAATTTGCTACGGCCTACACGCCTTATCAGCCTGAAGCATCCCAGGGTACCTTGCAGGCCCTTTATGAATATCAGAGCCTCATGGCAGAACTGACGGGCATGGACATTTCCAACGGTTCTCATTATGACGGCGCGACCAGCCTTGCCGAAGCCGGCATCCTGGCCTGCAAGCAGACCGACCGCACCAAAATCCTGGTCTCCAAGGCCGTGCATCCGCATTACCGTCGTGTTTTGAAGACTTATGTTGAAGGCACCCCGTATTCCGTGGAAGAATTTAATTTCCGCCCGGACATGACTTTCGACAAAAGCGATCTGTTTGCCAAAGTCACGCCCGATGTAGCAGGCGTTGTGTTTCAGACCCCGAACTTTTTCGGGATTCTTGAAAATCTTGACCGCATCAGTGAAGAACTGCATGCCGCGGGCGCGCTCATGATTTTAGTTTCAAACCCGACCTCCATGGGCCTGCTGAAGTCTCCCGGTGAATGGGGAGCGGACGTGGCTGTAGGAGAAGGCCAGCCTCTGGGTATCCCGGTTTCTTTCGGGGGGCCTTATCTTGGATATTTTGCCACGACGCGCGCGCTGATGCGCCGCATTCCCGGCCGCCTTGTGGGTTTGACCAAAGACCCGAACGGTAAACGCGCGTTCTGCCTGACGCTTCAGGCGCGTGAACAGCATATCCGCCGTGAACGAGCGGCTTCCAATATTTGCACCAATCAGGCGCTTTGCGCTCTCGCTGCCTGTGTGTACATGACCCTGATGGGCAAAGAGGGTATGAAGGAGCTCGCGGAAATCAATATGGACCGCGCGCATTACCTGCGCGCCAAGATCGCGATGATCAAGGGGTTTGAAGTGGACATGAAGGTCCCGGTGTTTAATGAATTCACCGTGGTTTCGTCCAAGCCCCTGGCTGAAATTCAGGAAAAGCTGCTGGCAAAAAAAATCTTCCCGGGCGTCGCGCTTGAACAGTTTTACCCGGAGATGAAAAACGCGTTTGTGGTCTGTGCTACCGAGACCAAAACCAAAGAGGACCTTGACCGGTTCGTGGAGGCCCTTTCCCAATGCTGATCTCCAATGATAGCTCGCTCAGTTTCGAAAAAAGCAAATCCGGGCGCCGCGGCCTGAAGCTGCCTTCCGACCGCTGCTGCAAGAACAAACCTGTTGAGTCTATTCCGGAAACCTTTCGCCGCAAGCGGCCGCTGGACTTTCCGGAAATGACCGAGCCGGAAATCATCCGGCATTTCACCAATCTGTCCAAGAAGAATTTCTCCATCGACACGCATTTTTATCCGCTTGGCAGCTGCACCATGAAATACAACCCCAAGATCAATGAATGGGCGGCCGGTCTGGATGGTTTTGCGGCGGTGCATCCCATGCAGCCGGAAAAAAGCATGCAGGGTGTGCTCAAGGTTTATTACGACCTCGAGCAGTACCTGAAAACCATTACAGGTATGGATCGTTTCACGCTTCAGCCCGCCGCTGGCGCTCATGGAGAACTTGCGGGCATGATGCTGGTCCGCGCGTATCACACCGCGAAAGGTGAAACCAAGCGCCGCAAGGTTCTTGTTCCGGATTCAAGCCATGGAACCAACCCGGCCAGCGCCGCGCTGTTTGGTTATCATGTGGTCGAACTTAAATCTAATGCCCGCGGTCGTGTGGACGTCAAGACGCTCGAACAGCACCTGGACGAGGAAACCGCGTGCCTCATGCTGACCAATCCCAATACCGTCGGCCTTTTTGAGGAAGACATTCTTGAAATCGCCAAGAAGGTGCACGAAAAAGGCGCGCTTCTTTATTATGACGGCGCGAACCTGAACGCTCTGCTTGGCATCGCAAGGCCCGGCGATATGGGGTTTGATATCGTGCATTTGAATCTGCACAAGACTTTTTCCACTCCCCATGGCGGCGGTGGACCGGGC
>CAZKMJ010000062.1:10574-12058 GCA_964553835.1 uncultured bacterium | reverse complement strand
GCATTCCCAATATCTGGACCATGCCCATTAAAAACCGTATCGACATGCTTTCCACCGGCATCCGTACGCCGGTGGGCATTAAAATTTTGGGGCCGGATCTGAAAGTCATCCAGGAAATCGGAGAAAAAATCGAGCCCATTTTAAAGCCGCTGGCTGGAAGCCGTAATGTTTACGCGGAAAGAGCGGCGGGCGGTTATTTCCTGGACTTTGACCTCAACCGCAAGCAGCTGGCCCGTTACGGGCTATCGGTCAATGACGCGCAGGAGCTGATCATGTCCGCGATCGGTGGTGAAAATGTGACCACTTTGATCGAAGGACGCAAAAGGACTCCGGTCAATGTGCGTTACGCGCGGGACTTCCGCGATGATATTTCCAAATTCAAACAGATTCTGGTGCCTACGCCCGTGGGCGGGCAGGTGCCGCTGGCGGATATCGCGGAATTCAAAATGCTGGAAGGCCCTTCCATGATCCGTGATGAAAACGGCATGCTGGCGGGATATGTCTACATTGATATCGCAGGCCGTGATGTTGGCAGCTATGTGGAAGCAGCCAAAAAAGCAGTCCATGATAAGCTCGACCTGCCCAAAGGCTACCTGTTGGTCTGGAGCGGGCAGTATGAAAACATGCAAAGGGTCAAGCAGCGGCTGAAAGTGGTAGTTCCGCTGACTTTTTTCCTGATCGCGTTTCTCTTATATATGAATACAAAGTCATGGGTCAAAACCGCTATCGTGCTTACGGCGGTGCCATTTTCATTGATCGGCGCGGTCTGGATCCTTCATCTCTGGCATTTCAATGTGTCCATCGCGGTCTGGGTGGGCATGATCGCGCTCATGGGCCTGGATGCTGAGACGGGTGTTTTCATGCTGCTCTTTCTGGACATGGCCTATGATGAAAAAGTCAAAGAGGGGAAGATGAGAAATTACGCGGACCTGACCGATGCTATCATTCACGGCGCGGTCAAGCGCGCGCGCCCCAAGATGATGACGGTCATGGCCGCGTTCATGGGCCTTGTTCCGATCATGTGGTCTCACGGTACCGGGGCGGATATGATGCAGAGGATTGCCGCCCCTATGATTGGAGGCCTGCTGACCTCTTTTATATTAGAACTTTTGGTCTATCCGGCCATGTATGCAGTCTGGAAATGGGATTTTGGGATGAAAAAGGTCGCCCACGTTTAGTTAACATTTTATAGCATTATCTAACCTGACTTTCTGAAGTTTTTTAATTCCCTCCGTCCATCAATCTGACATTGTCTACAATTCAAACGTAGTAAATTGTTTTACAAACTTTTTCCGCGTAAACCCCGTGCAAATTTCGCACAACCCCTTCATTTTTTTAGAGTTTCACCTTGCAATAAGAGTGAATACACGTTACCTTTTGAACCGATTTTTTCAAAAAACTTTGACAGGGAGAACTCATGTTCAGACTGCCGTTTCGTGTTATCGCCTTTGTGACTCTGTTGTGCTTTGTCACTTCCCAGGCAG
>CAZKMJ010000062.1:0-10564 GCA_964553835.1 uncultured bacterium | reverse complement strand
CCTTGGTCTTTCCAGATGGACATGCAGGGGATGCTCCGGTTGACGTGGACACCGATAACACGCCAAAAACATCCCAGCAGTTTTTGGAACATACTCTTTCGCTCATCCCTGCGGCGGAAGAGGATTCTGAAACCCGCAATAACGATTATGAATATGAGCGCTATGAATTTGAGGACGCGCTCGACCTTTTAAGACCTGAATACGCCACTGCGGTCATTTTAAAAGATCTGAAAGCCGAAGACCTGAAGCAGCTGATGAAGCTGTCTTTTGAGACGGCCATTATCGTCCTTCACGGCGAAATTGTCCTCGTCACCTCTGGAAGCGAAGATGAAATTGGCATCCTTCCCGCGGTCAAGGCCCTGCTGGACAAGGCTTCTTTTATTTCCCACACTCATCCCAATGAGCATTCTGCCGATGGGCCCAGCGGCCAGGACATTAATGAAGCCGTTTCGACCCAGGAGTATGTGGTTACGGAAAATGGCGTGTATGTTTACAACAATCAAGGCTTGCTGAACAACGGGGAAACAATTTCCTTCGATGACTATCTTGAAGATATCCGGGAAGCAGTAAAAAATTCGGAAGAAGAGCGCAGCCAGGTTGAAGCCAGAAAAGAACTGAACCAGTTTATCGCGGAGCAGGATCGCTACAACGAAGAGCAACAAGAGCGCATGTCTTTTCGCCGCGGCGGCACGCTCAGCTACACCTCCGGCCTTACCAGTTCCAGTGTCACCACTATAACCGGCAGCCCGCGCCCTTATTTTGTCAGTGGATCCACAGCAGCTACCGTTTTGGCTTCACCCGGTTCTGACAGGGTGACTATGGATTTCAGCGTGACTAACGCCAGTGAATTTTCCGGCGTTTCTGTTTCCATGGACAATGCCAGCACCTCGGGGACGGTGGAAACCGCGAGTATCACAGGTTTCACGAATCTTGTTTTTGGATTGAAAGGCCCAAACAGTTCTGTCCGGCTGGACATTGTGGACATCAATGGCAACACAGATTCCTGGACCCTGACTAATATCTCCAGTTCCACGGAGTTTTTCTGGCAGCTTCCGGTTAGTTCAATTTCCAACACGCTGGATAAGACCAAGATAAAGTCTCTTAACTTTGTGGTGGCCCAGTCCAATACGTCCGTGCAGACCGGTCAGCTGGCCGTCCGCCTTAAAGGTATGAATGTCAGCGCCAGCGCTGCTCCCACGATCACCACCAGCATCCCAACCTGGATCAATCAAACAACTTTTTTATTGTCTGGAACCAAAGAAGCCAATACGGCCATTACGATCAACGGCACAGAAGTCATTGCGATTAATTCTTCAACGACATGGTCAACGACTGTCAACCTTCCTTCTGAAGGAAATAACAGCGTAAGTGTGAGGGCGGTCAATTCAATCGGAAAAGTCAGCAGCCAGACTTCCGTGACCCTTAAAAGGGACACGATCGCGCCCACCGGAACACTCAGCATTAATTCGAATGCCTCGTATACTGCGTCAGCAACCGTCAGTCTTGCGGTCAGCGCCAGCGATGCAGGCAGCACTATCGATAAAATGAGTTTTTCTGAAAATGGCACGAGCTGGACGACGCCGGAGACCGTTCTTTCACCCAAATCGTATACGATTCAATCTTCCGGGGACGGTAATAAAACCATTTATGTGAAATACACCGATAAGGCCGGAAATTACACCATCATTTCTAAAAATATTATTCTCGATACCGCCCGTCCTACCGGCTCAATTTCGGTCAATGGCGGCGCGCAGTATGTGGGGCAGACCGCCGTAACGCTTAACCTTTCAGCGTCAGACGCAGGCACCGGCGTCAATCAAATGATGTTCTCGAATGACAATGTGAATTGGTCGGCTGCGGAGGCTTATTCGGCGACCAAGTCCTGGAACCTGACTGCCGGACAGGGAAGCAAGACGGTCTGGGTGAAATTTTCCGATTTTACGGCCAGTCCCTGGTCCAGTGCTATTTCCGTTTCAGTAGAGCTGGACACGACTGCTCCTACCGGCTCTATTCAGATTAATAATGATGATGCTTTAACTGCGTCACGGGATGTAACGCTGACTCTGACCGGCAATGACGCGCTTTCCGGACTTGGTCAGATGCGCTTTTCGACTGACGGTGGAACGAACTGGACAGCCTGGGAAACTTTTGCCACATCCAAAAATTTGACCCTGCCTTCCGGTGACGGAAGCAAAGAGGTGAAGTATGAGCTTAAAGACGCTGTCGGAAACACCCTGAGTATTTCCGACACCATCACGCTCGATACTACGGCGCCTACGGGCAGCATCCAGATCAATGGAAACGATAATTTCGCGGCATCGAGTGATGTCATTCTGACTTTAACGGGCAATGACGCCATTGCGGGCCTTGGGCAGATGCGTTTTTCCACAGATGGGGGATCAACCTGGACTGCCTGGGAAAATTTTGCCACGACCAAAAACCTTACGCTTCCTTCCGGAGACGGAAACAAGGAAGTGAAGTTTGAACTCAAAGACACACTTGGAAATAAGCTGAGCACATCTGACACGATTGTTGTTGATACTACCGCTCCGGATGGTTCGATCAGCATCAATAATGGCGCTGAAGACACCAATTCCGCGGATGTCACGCTGACCTTGACGGCCTCAGATCCGAATTCCGGTTCAGGCGTCGAAAAAATGCGTTTTTCCACAGATGGCGGATCAACCTGGACCGCCTGGGAAAATTTTTCCGCGTCCAAGTCCTTGACCCTTCCTTCCGGCAGCGGGCAGAAGCAGGTTCTTTATCAGGTCCGTGACGTGCTGCAGCATGTCGCCCAGTACAGCGATACTATTCAGCTGGTCACAGCCGTGGAAAACATTCCGCCGGCTTTCCGCGCCTCGCGTTTTACAAATATTGGCCAGGGCACTGCCCAGGTCGAGCTTAGCCTGACCGGTCCCGCTACAGGCTGGAATCCCGCGAAGTTCAGTTACTCTATTGATGGCGGCGCGTTTTCTTCACAGCAGAATTTTACCGGCACTACGCTTGTTTCATTGCCCGAAGGCCAGGGCCGCCGGCTGATTCAGGTCCAGTTTTTCAAGGCGGATGGAACTCCTTCCGCGGTTTACAGCGAAGAAGTGAATCTTGACGCTATTCGCGCGCTTGCCAGCTTTGATTCCAGTGCTGCCGCGGGCCCGCTGGATGATCTGGTTGACTCAGGCTACCTTCGCACGGATGAAACCGGGACCTTCCGGAATTTTTATGACCGCACGCTGATGCTGGAACAAACAACATTCAGCCAGCCGAATTTTCATATCAATCCAGCGGCCCAGGGCGCGACCCTGCCGTCCCTCCACGTGCAGTTTTATCCCAATCTGGCTTCCGGCCAGCTTTCTATTGAAACAGGTTTTACGCTGCCTGATGTGTTCAGCGCTGGAAAAACCGTTTCTGGCACCGCAAAGCTGGTGCTTGAAAACGGATTTTTGAAACTTAAAGTAAAAAGGGCCGGCGCGCAGGAACTGGACGGCATTTCATTTACCGGCGATGTGGAAGAAGTCATTATTTCTGAACTTCCGCTGCAGGCCGGCAACATGTATGACATTGAATTCAATTACACGCTTGATGGCCTTGAAGTTTATCTCAACAATGACAAGAGCCGCATTGCCACTAAGCCGCTTTTTGTCGTGCAGGGTGCGCAGGCAGACGCTTATCTTGACGTCCAGAGCTCGAATGTGACTTTCAAGCGCTTGCGCGTTTATGGCGACACAGAAAAAATCCTCGGCGCCGGTAATGAAATGCATTATTTGAATTATGAGCGCGATGCAAACGGAAAAGTTACCCGCGCCCGCGATGAAGTCAGCTATGCCCGTTTTGAAGACTGGAACATGCGCCCGATTGTTTACCAGGTTTACAAGGATTATGACACTGCGGGCCGTTTGACCGGTTTTACGGACAAGAACGGAGATGAAATCAGCTGGACCTATGATGCCTCCGGCCGCCTGACCCTGCGTGAAGATTTCACCACAGGCCGTACGGACACTTACGCCTATTCTACTAATGGAAGCGGGAATGCTGTGGTTACAGCTACTGCCTATTATCAGGACGGTTACGGCAATACCGTGAACGCGGTGACTCAGGAAACTTTTGACGCTCTAAACCGCAGGATCGGTCTGGTCACGCCGGAAGGCAAGACCGTTACTTTTTCTTATGCCGTGGACGGCACGGTGACTGCTCAGAGCAGCCAGGCCGGGCAGAATTATTCCGCCAGCATACTTTTTGACAGCCGGGGCCGGGCGATCCGCCTGACCAACCGCGCGGGCGTGGTGGAGACCCGCAATTATGTTCTCCTTTTTAATGGATCGGAACAGTTGACCATTCTTCGTGATATTCCGGACGTGAATGCTGCCGGAATCAGTGTGACTTATCACACACAGGAAATAATCGTGACCGACCGCCAGGGCCGCACGGTGGAAACCCAGAATATTAATGGCGAAACCGCAACCTGGGAATATGACGCGGATGGTTATTTGACCCGCTATGAAGATGAGAAGGGCCGGGTCCTGCTCTGGAACTACATTAAAAATGCCCTGGGCCGCAAACGCTGGGGGAGTTCAACGCTTTCTTACATGGATGATTTTGGCAATGACATTGACCGGATCACGACCTACAACTGGGACGCGTATGAAAATGTAGGCGCTGAAATTTCTCCGGAAGGCGAAGGGACCATTTACGCCAAGACACTTTATTTCAACAACCGTATTCACGGCCAGTGGAACCACATTTATCAGAATGTGACTTCCATGAATGACCTGTGGAACCGTTTTGCAGTTCCTTCCAATGTAATTGTGTCATCCGATTTTAATGAGCTGGGGGAACGCTCTTATTTCCGTGACCGCAATGGTGTTGTCACCCGCAATGTTTTCACCTATGACAATAAAGGAAATCTATTGGGCCGGGTGGAAAGCGAAGAATATCAGGATGGAAATACACAGGTCGTCCGTAATAATCAGTTCACCTATGACGTTCATGGACTTCTGCTGACTCAGGTGGATCCTTCCGGCAACGAAACCCGCTTTACGTATAGCGCTTTCGGGCAGCTGCTGACAACGACCTATCATCACGCTGGTGATACCTCGAACCAATATGACCGTGTGACCGTAAATTCTGTGGCGCGCAACGCCTCCGGCCTGCTTCTTTCCAGGCAGTCGGTGGAAACTTATCAGGATGGCTTTGGCAATACCGCCCAGGCCCTTACCTTGACTGCGTATGACGCTTTCGGGAATGTCACGGAGCAGATCAACGCGGACGGCAGCGCCCAGGTCATTTCTTATGAATACGCGGCCAATGGCCGGATCCTTTCCCGCACGCTTTTCTCTTATCTGGATGCTTTCAGCCTGACAGAATTAAGGCAGCGGCATGCGGCCCAGCCTTCCGGGCTCCAGGAAAAATTTGTGTATGGCACTCTTCAAGGTGAAGTCCGCCGCCATGAAACCCGTAACGGCAAGGTGGAAGAGTTTGAGTACCTTCGCGACGCGGCAGGCCGCCTGCAGAGACAGACCCTAAAAACCAGCTGGATCGCTGAAGATTTGCGCAACATTCTGACCACAGAAATTTCAGAGTTTGATCTGGATGGCCAGGTTACGCGCGAAGTGGCCGCCAATGGAGACGAAATCCTGCATGTTTACGGCGCGCTTGGTTCCCAGACTGCTTTAACCAGCAAAGTTCACTTTGGTCAGAACATTTTTCAGGAAGAAGTGACTTTTAATGAAACGCGTCAGTCTAATGGCAACCTGATCACAGCCAGTCAGACGGTTGATGGCGTGGACAGCTTCCAGAACCCGTACCAGCTCGATGTCTTCAGCAAGGTTGATGCGTTTGGTGATGAAATCGCGTCCGTGGACCGCGCGGGCAAAGGCCGTGTGACGGAATATGTCCGCAATGCATGGAACGCCATCCAGGAAATCCGTATCTATGAATATGAAGGTGTGACGGACCTTGCCAGCCTGATGCAGAAACACGCGGCGGCCCCGAAGCTGATCGAGAAGAATGTTTACGATTTCCGCGGTGAAATGACCCGCACGCAGAATAAAGAAGGCATGATCACGGATTTCAACTGGGTCCGCCGGACCAATGGCGAACTTCAGCAGAGAACCCGTACGGTGCAGGTACCGGGTGAAGCCGCGCAGGTTTTCACAGATTTGATTGATGTTCAGGGCCGTTTGACCCGGTCCACTGATCAGGACGGCATTCACACAGACTTCGCTTACGCGCTGACGGGTGATTTGCTTTCCGAAACGGAAATTGGCCAGGGTAATCACCAGGTCGTTAAAACTTATTTCCAGACTCTTTTCGCTAACGGTGCTTCCAAAACGCAGGGCATGACGCTTTCTGGCATTGACCGTTTCGGCCGCCAGGTGGATCTCGCGAATATTCAGGAATTCAGCCAGCAGGGCGATCAGGCCTACAGTATCAGTGAGAATGAACAGGGCCAGGTGGTGGTGCGCCAGTTTGATTCAAGGCAGCGTGTCCGCCAGCAGACCACATATCAGCTCCAGGACGGGGAAGGTTTCCTGCAGTATGCCAAGAACAATCTTGGCGCTTCCTCTTCGCTCACGCATTTGACCCTCGCTCTTTTGAAACAGTGGTTCCAGCTTTATCAGGCGAATAATTCCGCCATCCTCCAGCAGTTCCCGCCCATGGTCCTGACCCAGAACTGGGACGAATGGGGAAATCAGACAGTCAATCAAACTGAAAATGACCGGCAGGAAATTTCGATTGTGACCAATGACCTTGGCCGTCCCGCGGAAATCCGCAAGAAAACTTACGCGGCCATCGGTGAAAAAGGTCCGATCAAGACTTTCGCGATTGAAGCTAAAAGTTCAGTGCCTGTGGATGCCGCTCCTTCGATTCAATTCAACGGCCAGACCGCGGACCTTTCCGCGCTGACCGGCGCGGGTGTAGGCCTTGTGATTCTGAATCAGGCCAATCCCGCCCAGTCCACGATCAAAACTTATTCGCTGGCCCAGTTTGCCACTCTGAAAAGCGATCTGACCGCCCTCAACAGCGGGGACATGGTCATCCTGGTCACACGCGGCGATGTCAGCACGGGTTTTGATGAGCAGCTTTTCACATTATTGGAAAATTTTGGCAGCTCCAAGGCTCGCGGCCTGCAGCACGCAGGTGCGTACAGCCTGATTGGTATCAAAGGCGCGGCCCATGCCCAGTCCATCGAAGATTTCCGCAGCGACGCGGGCGAAACTTCTACGGCCACGAATCTTCGCCAGACCGTTCAGGTTTTTGATGTCCGCGGTTCGCTGACTCATTTTGAAGACGGTTTTGGAAATGTCCTGAATTATACGCGCGGTTTCGACGGCGAAGCCCTGAGCCTTGTGGAAACGCGTGAACAGGGTGCCTGGCAGAAAACCACGGTCTATCACAAGCAGCGCAATGCCGCGGGCCAGGTTTTAAACACTTCCGAGTCTGTTGAAGAAATTAATTCTCAGAATTTCCAGGAGCCCGTTGGTTTCGCGCGTGACTGGGAAACGGACAGCACGGGCCATTCGCTCCAGAGCGGAAGGCTTGCCATTGACCCGCAGGACAAGCGTTGGGTGGCGGAAATTTTCCCGCAGGCAACCGATGATCACGCTCTTTCCGGCGATTTCAAGCTGCTGGATTCCACCAATGCCTCCATCTTTTTCATGGTGCGCTACCTGTCCGCGGGTTCCTATCTGGGCTTCAAACTGACCAGCCAGAAAATCCAGGTGGTCCAGCGTGAAAATGGAACGGAAACTGTCCTTCAGGAAGCTAATCTCGCTTCCGCGTTGACCCAGAATACGACTTACGCTTTTAACGCGTCGCTGACCGGCCGGCAGCTGGCATTTACTCTTTCCGGGACTAATATTTTGAACTGGCAGGTGCCTGGCAACGTTGAAATTCTGAACGCGGGCAGCCTGGCGCTTGCGATTGAAAGCGGCAAAGCCTCTTTTGACACGCTCGCCGCACGCAGGAATTTTGTGAAAGGCCGCGGTTATTCCGACTCAGAGATTTTGACCTCCCGCACCGACCAGAACGGCGTGACTTCCTATTTCAACGCGGAAGGCGATGTAATGCGGATTGAAGATCCGGCCATGGCCACGGTCAAGGTTTATGAAATTGAAAAATACGCCACCGGCAGCTTGAAGCGAAAGAAAGAGACCATTTCTATCACAGCCAAAAATGTGGACGGACAGAATGTCATCACTTCCGTTACAACCGAAAGTTTTTACGACCTGAAGGGCAATCTGACCCGGTTCATCGATTCCAAGAACGGTGAAACGCTTTACACGTACACGCCAGCAGGGGAAGTAGCCACCATCACATTTCCGGACGGCACCCGCACGGAAAATACTTACGAAGCGGATGTACAGACCGGCGACCGTTCCACCACCGAAGTGAATTTGAAGATGCGCAAAAATTCGCTTGGCGACGCGGTGCTTGATGGACAGGGAAATCCTATTTACGACGAAGTTTCCCGCACTAAAAAGACCCACAATAAAGACGGCGACCTGATTTTCTTCATGGAAAGAATTGCGTCAGAGGCGACCCGCGAAGAAATCACATACACGTACACCCGTTTTCCGGGCGCAGAAAGAAAGCTGCAGCGTAAAGAAGCTCTTCATCGCTTCCTGAATAATTCCACCGGGGAAGAAGTGCTCAGCCTGACTACTTATGAAGAATGGGACAATGACGGCCTTCTGCTGAAGAGTCTCGACAACCAGGGTATCGAAAAGATTTACACCTACCGTGAACTGGTTAGCACTGGCACCGGCCAGAACCGCAAACGGGTTGCCACCATCCAGGAAACCCAGGCGGGTGACGTGACCATGCACTACTACTTTTATCATCAGAATGACAGCTATTCCGGCCTGGCGTTCACGCTTCCTTCTTATTGGGACCTGGACCAGGACGAAACCGCGGACGCGGATGACCTGGATTTTGTGGTCCAGGTGCGCGGCCGCAGCACAGCAACGCTCACGGATGATGAAATCCGTGTTTCTCAGTATTCCGGTTCTGTTGAGAATGAAAGAGTCGAACGGCGCGCCGCCTACAAGCCGGGCGGGCTGACGAACCTGGACAGTGAATCCGCCTACATTTACCACTTTGACGGCGTGCTGGACCAGATTGTGGATTACAAATATCCCTATCTGTACAATCCCTCCACCAATCAGCTGGACCGCCAGCCCAAGACCCTTGTATCCACCACGACCTACAAGCCTGATCCGGACACTGAGCAGCCGCGTATCGACAAGGTCACGGACGCGTTTACCATCAAAAATTATTTTTACACATCATCGGGCCGTCTGGACCGGGTGGAAGAAACCAATGGTGCTTTCCCGAATCGTGTCACCATCAGCCATTACAACGCGCTAGGCGATATTGTTTCCACCACCGATTTCCTGGGCCGCACGACTTTCTATGAGTATGTCAAAAACAGCGCGGGCCGTAATACCGGCGTTTTCCAGACCAGTAGCCAGAACCAGGGCCGCATTTTCCGCATGTTTAATGACACGGGTGATGTGGTTATGGAGCTGGATGTAATCGCGCGTCTTACCCTGCGCGAAACCTCCCAGCATGCCCCAGGTCTTGGAAAGACTGTGGTTGAAACCCAGTATTTCACCAAGGATACTTCCGGGTTTTTGACCGCCTGGTTCCACAGCGCGGCGGGAAACACTTACACCTACGCGGAAATCATGAGCACTTTTGACCGCAACTCGGATGGAAAAATTGAAGACGCGGACATCCAGTCCCTGTTTGACGCTTCCGGTTTTGCCGCAGGCACCACGCTTCATCGCGACACGTATTACAAACTGCTGAATCAGGAAGGCGACATTGTCCTTTCGCTGACTCCGGAAGGTGAAATATCCGTTTATGATTACGCCAAGGACATTCTGGAATCCAAGCAACAGACCCATTGGACTTTCACTCGTCCTGAAACTTCCGGCTTTTCACGTCTTTTCCCGGCCTCGTCCGCTCCTCAGAGCGCCGCGTGGGCCACTTTAGCGGAGAAACTCCTCAAAGCCGGCGCGCGTGATTATGAAGAACTGACCGCCGCAGAAAGAGCGCAGGCGGACCAGAACCGGTTGGACGGATTGACGGAATATTTCACGGCTGCCGGATTGATCCCGCAGGCTTCAGCTTGAATGTCACTAAAACGGTGCGCAAACATAATTCAAATGGCGAGCTGATCGAAGAAATCGAAGCCACTGGTGTTCATAATTACTATGTTTATAACCGTGACGCGTATGGAATGCCGCTGTCCAGCCTGACTACGCATTCTATCGATGGCTCCGTGTTTTATCAGGAATTCAATCAAGCCGGTGAAATTGTGCGCCAGCGCCTTTCCAATGGTCTGGTCAAGGTCCTGAGCTACGAAAAAGACGCGCGGGGCAATACGTTCCGCGTTACGGAGCAGACGATTTACCCGCATGATCCACTTGGCGCGGGCTCCACCGAAACCCGGACCCTGAATTACCTGGGTGAAGTTATCAGCACCACGGACCGCAACGGTGTGCTCACTGACATTTTGGTCCGCGAAAACGTGGATGGTGGAAAAGAAATCCAGCGTCGC
>CAZKMJ010000061.1:0-12234 GCA_964553835.1 uncultured bacterium | reverse complement strand
TCCTTCCGGCTGGAAGAAAGTCCGGCCATCGAGGACCGGCTCAATCGCGATTGTCCCGTTTTCTCCCGTCATGGCGCCAAGATCACTGAAAGCCTGAAGATCATTTCCCGGTATGGTTTCATTTCCCGCGGCACGAATGTTCCACCTGAAATTGTTCCGGGAAAAAGTCATATCAGCCTGGCCAAGTCCCGCGATGTAACCCACCAGATTGCGGTCATAAAGATTGAAGCGCTGGTAATCAACCCACTTCGCCACTTCTGGAATGAGCTGCAGCCCTGTAGCCTGCTCGGAAGCACTGCCTTTCGCGACACGCTCAAACGCCCGCGTCTTGCGAAGAAGGTCCACGAACTTGCTCCCAAAAGCATTGGGATAAATATTTTTCCGGGCGAACGTCAGTTCTTTGACCCGCGGTTCCAGGGCCACAATGCGGACCTTCCAGTCCTTGGCTGATTGCCCATTTTTGGTAATCGCTTCATGTAAAAGCCCGGCAACTGAAAGGACTTCACCGCCTGAAGCTGTGCCTACCATATAGATAAGAATTTCCTTTTCACCGGTTTTTGAAGCCACGAGGGACGTCAGCTGTTCACTGATCCGCGTCCTTTCCGGCAGCTGCAGTTCGAGCGAGAACACAGCGGTCGAAATGGCCGAGGGCGCCAGATTGTCGAGGGCCCTGTACGCATCGCCTTCGGTCCGCGCAAAATCAGCGTTTAATTCGAGCCGCGCCCGGTATTCTTCGAGAAGACGAAGCGGTTCATTTTCCTTATCTTTTGCGTAAAGAGAAGCACGCGACAGAAAATAAAGAATGGAAACCGGCGCACGCTGGGGAATCTCATCTTTTTTGTCCGCCGCTTCAAGAATCTTCAGAATGGTGGTGGCCTCGCGTGTGAGCGCGCCCTGCTTCAGGTCAAGGTCCTTCCAGGTGCGTTTTTCCGAACGGGCAAGCGCGGCACGGTCTTCTTTCAATTTCGCGACAATGCTTTTGACGGAAACTCCGTCTTTCCATTCTCCCTGGTCGAGTCGCTGAAGATATTGCGCCAAAAGCCCGGTCATTTTTTCTTTTAACGCGGAGGCGGGTTCTTCTTTAACAGCCCGCTGCCGGTAGGAATCAATGACGAACCTTATAAATTTCCTGGCGTCGGTTGCAATTTCCTCGTTAAATGCGTTCGCCTTGGAAGACAGCGAATCTTCAAAATCATTAAGCTGCACATCTCCGGAAGAATTCACCAGATAATTGTCAGCTTTTATGTCCCCATGCGAAAATCCGGCAGCATGCACGCTTTCAAGGATTTCCGCGGCTTGGATCAGAGTATCGATCCCTTTTAGCCCGGGCAGGTAAGGAGCAGCCTTAAAATCAGCCGCGTTTTCAATCCCCTCAAATTTCAGCCAGATATTTTCTCCATCTTTCATCCTCCCTATCTTTCGGACACGAGGAACATTGGTCAGGCCCTTCTTTTCGAGCTGAACAAGGACCCTGGGCTCATTCAGAGGATTCGCAACCAGATCAACTTTAACAACTTTGATGACTGCCCCGGGCGAGGGCGTTCCATTTTCGACCTCTCTGAAAATATCCGTAAATGCTCCGTGATAGATACTTTCTCCAACAAGTGTTTCTTCCCGGTACAGCTTCTGGTCGTCAGGGCTTACTTCTAATACCGCGGCATCCGCCATTTCGCCGAAGTTCTTCTTTAAATTATCAAGCGTTACGCGCGATTCAGAGCGGCTTGTGGACAGAATCGCGTCAATGGCTTTGAGGAGCTCTCCCGCGTCTTGATAAGCGCGTTCCTTCGCGTCTTCCTTCAGGATAGATTTGAGAAGAGGAATAAAAGGCTGGTATGCCGGTTCTGTAATTTGCGTTTCCAGCAAAGTCGAGCCCTGGACTGTTTTGATGAAGGCCAGAACATTAGCGTAGGCCTCATAGAGGGTTTTTGCGGGTTTCCGCCCCTTGCCGCTCATGAATTCATAAAGGATCAGCCCCAGCTGAAAAACATCTGTGGCAGGAGTAACCTTGCCAAGCGGCCTTTCAGGAGCCAGATAATTGAAAGACGCGCCAGGTATGGGTGGCTGAGTATTTCCAAAACTTGCGTTCTCAAAATCTATCAAGAAAACATTTTTTCCTGACAGCAGGAACTGGCCGCCCCTGAGATCCCGGTGAATAATATTACGTTCATGGGCTGAAGCCACAGCAGCGACAGCTTCCCGCAGCATTTTGAGCTTCTCTGAAGGAGACGCCGGCGCTTCTGTCATCCAGCGGTATAAAGTCCCGCCGCTCTTGTAGTCCATTGCAAGGAAAGGCGTCTCTCCCATTTCATCTTCAGTAGGCGCGTAAGTTTTGACAGCATAGGGATTGTTGCCCGTCTGGAACTGCGCAGCGACAAGCGCTTCATGACGCGCGACATCGGCAGCCGTTTTCCCTTCAACCTCTTCACTTTTATAAAATTTCAGTACTTTGTCAGCAACCGGAGAGTTTCCGGCAAAGGCCAGATAAAGAGACCCATTACCCCCCTCAGCAAGAGAGCCCCCCGCAGTGAAAGTCGTTCCCTGAGCAGAATACCGGTTGCCGGCAACCTCTTTCTTGCCTTTATCTTTGAGATCCCCCGGCATGGCCCTGGTTTCGGAACGGACAAACTGTTTTTTAATATTGCCGGGGACTTTATCATCCCCGCCAAAGAAAATACGGGCCGCATTGATCAAAAAATCCCTTCTGCCTTCGGAAGGCCGCAGCTGGGCATTCAACCTCTGAAATTCCTCCAGGAAAAGTGCGGTGAACAAATCAGGGGCTTGGGCCGCCGCGAGCTCCGCGAAAGGCCGGGCCAGGAAGGCGGCTTCGGCCGGATATTTTTCGAAAACCTCGAGTAGACGGCGTGCTCCCTGTGCATCCGTTTCAGGCTCAGAAGCATCAATGGACGCGAACATTTTGATCCCAATCAGGGCCTGGGTGATTTCCCGCATAAAATTCAGATAAGGTTTTTCGTCCGTAAATAAAGGCTCAAGGCTTGCGGCTTTAGCTTCCACCTCTTCCTTGGTAAAGCCGTATTTGCTGAGAAGTTTTATGCCCAGCCCCACCAGTTCCTTTGCCTTGCCTGTTTTCTTTCCGAAAATTTTTACCGAGGTCAATAATCCAAGCGCGGCTTCACGGTCGAGAGATCCCGCTTTCGTTGTGACCAGTTTGGTCAGCTGGACCGGACTATCGTCAAGAGAGATGGTCGCGGGCTTCAGAGCTTTACGGACCGCGAGCGGGACCTGTTTTTCCACGGTGCGAACGAGAAACTGGCGGCGTTCCAGCAGGGTCTTAAGCACAGCCTTGTCCATATTAGAATCTTTTTTGCGAGTGCCCCAGTCCTTGGCATCCGTGGGCCAGCTTTTTCCTTCTTCCCTGTATTTGGCAACAATAGCCCCGGAAGGAAGGATACGGGCATAACCTGCCGTTCCATTGATCGTAAGCGGATCCAGCGCGAGGAAGTCTCCTGATTTTTCAAACATGCCGTAATGTCCGAAACCCTGGGCAATGGGGTCAAGCTTGCCTGCCAGAAATCTCCGATTCTGAAAAAGTCCGGAGCTTGTCCGGAACAGGGCATGGTCAAAACCAGGCCGGAAAAAGTCCTCACTGTCTCTTGTCTGCAAGACCGTGCCTGTGAATAAGCTCCGGTAGGTATCCCCTAAAACAATATTATTGAACTCGACCATTTCTTCCATCGTGACTTCTTCAGGCTTTTTGGACAGCGCAAACCCCAGCTGCTCGCGTAATTCCACGCCATAATCATCGCTGAGGCCGGCATGGCTCCAGAAGTGCGCCTGTAGTGCCGCGGAAGCTTGGAAGTCCCCGCTCAGGATGCCTTTGATATATTCATTTCGGATCGCGATGAAATCCGGGTTTTCATTCAAATACTTTCTTAAAGTCAGAAGATTTTTCCTGCTGTCCTCAGTAAGCTCGTCATAGCTGATGGGAATATCAAAATCCGGGTCGATATTGTCACGGATGTCTGTTTCAATCTTCTTTCGCTGCGCGCTACCGGCACTTGTCCACCAGAGATAAAGAAGCTCAAGGGTTGATTCGCCGCTCCACATCCCGCGAATCAGGTATTCTTCATGATTTCCAAGCAGCAGAGTCACAAGCACGCCCTTTTCAGAGGCTTCAGCCCGGAGCTTCAGAAGGTCCTGAAGGAGCCCCAAAGTATCTTCGCCGCGATCACCGTAATCGCCGGTAAACAGGACGGCGCGGCCTTTTTCCCCTATAAATTTTCCCGAAGGATCCCGGAGGCCGATTTCAACTTCAAGTTCCTTGAAAGTTTTACGCGCGCCATGCAGGTCGGCAATGACCGTGAGGTCGAGATCAGAAAGAGTCGCGGCCAGCGCGTCGATCAGGGCTTTGTCCGCGATCATCTGCCGGCCCAGCCGGGCCGCCTGAGACTTCCGCCCTGCTTTGAACGCGGCTTCAAACGTCTTTCTTTTTCCTTCACGCTGGCTGATAAGAAGCTGGATTCTTTTTTTGATCTGATTCGCGTTGAGCGTTCTGGCAACGCGGGTTTCGGAGCGCTTCTGCAGGACTGAATAATTTTTAGACCGGTCCTTGTGCCTCGAGTAAGTCCATCCTTCACCCACATTTCCTTCGCCGCCAAGCGCGGCAATGACTTCGTCCGAAACCACAAACAATCCGCCGGGTTTCAACACTCGTCTGATTTCATCAAGAGCAGCACGCAGGCCATCGCCTTCCAGATAAATCAGGGCCGCCGATTCATAGGCGAAATCCATTTCAGCATCACCAAAAAGGGACTTCATGTTCGTAACATCGCCCTTCACGACAAGCGGCGTAACTCTGTTCCGGATGCTGACATCAATGCCCGCGGCAACAACTTTCTTCCCGTGAGTTTCAGCCAGCTTTTTAACAGCCTTACCCCGGCCCGCGCCTATATCTAGAACGTGGACCGGGTTTTTAGCTGAACTTTTTTTGAGCATTTCCTGCAGGTAAACATCGTCAACGAGATAATCGGGGCGGGCACGCTGGGGGTCAGGGGCAGTATCAGAATTAAAATCGAAAACATCAAAAAGAAATTCTTTTTCAGCGGGCGTCAGCTCCATCTTTATTTTTTTCATATCTTCCCAGATGGTTCTGCCGATCTGGCCGCTGGCGATATAACCTAACGGTATCTGACTGCGCGCCGCGATGAACTTTTCCTTCAAATCCTTCGGGAACACCTTGAATTCAGCGGGAAGCCCTGAATAGTTTCCCCAGACATAATCAAAAAGAATTCTGTGCTCATCAAGAGTTATGTCCCCGTTGTTCGCAATGTCAAAATAGAGCGAGTAAGCCTGGCTTTTGCTGAAAGAGGCGGAATTAAAGCCAAACCTGGCCATGATCGCTTGGGCCTCAGGATTCCTAGCGCGCGATTCAGAACGCAAAGGAATGATATAAACTTCGGTGAAAGGATAAGGAGCAGGAACGGTGTTCCACTCAACCGGCTCTTCCAGGGTCTCTATTTCATATTTCTCTTTTTTTGCAATCTTGAGAAAATCACCGCGATTGCTGAGAATGTTCTCACTTACCGGGAGGCGAAGCTTGTCATACTCTCCCTTTTCCGCGACGGCCTTGATCGCGGCGATGACTTCCGGATATAAGTCCTTCGCCTTGACCTGCCCAAGCAATTCAGCTGAGGGTTCAAGCCCGGGAATGGTCAGCATTCTCACGGGAGGGGCAGCAGGAGCTTCAACGGGAGGAGCCGGTATTTCAAAACGGAGTTTTGACAGCCATTTCCATCCAAATATGCTTAGAAGAAAACCAATCAGCCTGTTGACAAGGTTTTTAAGGGCCTTGAAACGCACAGGCGCGGGCGGGATTTCTTTTTTCGGGAGAATCTCAACCTCGAAAAGATGGTTATAGCCGACAACCTGGCTTGTCTTCTTGTCCACCATTTCAAGAAGAAAAAACGCCTTCTTTTTCCACATGGCCACATCCGGAGCAACGCAAACGCCGGCGCAAATGCCCCAAAGCCCGTGAGGCACACCTTTAACCACACGGTATTCCAGCTCAATGACGTCACCGGATTCGCGGGCCTCGTATTTTGCTTTTTCATTCTGGATCAGCCCAACTACCGGGTCCAGAAGCTCATCCCCGATCCTTTTTTTCGAGACCGTTCCCGCAAGCTCTCCCGCCAGTATGTCCTGCACAGCTTCCCTGATTCCTTCGTTCAAGCCAGGAAGCAATTGCGCTTCCAGGTCCGCCTTCCTGTAAACCTTCAGAATATTCGCCAGGGCCACCGCTTTTTTGTCTCCGGTCATCCCCTGGTTTCCCCAGATTTTAGTCAATTGCTTGACCAACCCCTTGACGTCACCGGCGGGGAGCGGCTTCTCCCCAACCTGGGCCAGCAGACCTTCTTCAATGTCATTTTCCAGCACTTCCAGCAGCAGCACCCGCAGCTGGTCCTTGTCTGAAAATAATGCTTCCAGAAGTTCCAGGCTGACAAAATCCAGCCCCTGAATGGCGTCTACTTTTTCTTTCAGCAAATCATTGTGGCGGACATATTCGTAAAAAGCCTCCAGCGTTTTTTGCCTTTTCTCCTTGTTCTGCCGGTCAGCAAGCCAGGCTTTTAAGACCACTACGAACCGTTCTTTTGCTTCTTTCTTGTCCTGCCGGATCACAGCTTCGGACTTTCCGGAGTCGGGATATCTCAATCTTGAAAGCACATCTCCAACCTTCCCGTCAGGATCGAGAGTTTCTCCAGCCTTGAGCCCATACTCCACTTTCTGGTAGGCTTTGCCTTGATAAACAAAACCTTTCAATTTTTCCGGAATGTCTTCACGGCGGTCCCCCGCGTCCAGATATCTATCAAAAAGCGCCATGATTTCATCGCGTTTAATAAATGAAGCACCGCTCATCGGAATCGCCATACCGACCGCGGCGATGGCAATTTCTTTCCCCTGATAACCTTTCGCGTTCATTTCTTCCTGATACTTGCGGACATCCTCGGGGGAAATCTCATCCTTCAGGACCCTTTCGGCTATTTTTCTGACATCAGCAAGCCCGGCATCCCCCTCTTTGAGATAAAGCTCATAAAACGTCGGGTTCAGGCCATTGGTTTTCCGGATAAAATCCCTGAGGTTCTTTCTTTCAGCCGGATCAAGATTAATAGTGACTTTTCCGGCCTTCAGAATGTCGAAAAGACCGTCCAGAATTTGATAGCCCAGCCGCGGGTTTTCCTCCAGCAGCTGGATATAAAAATCCAGGTGCGCGGCAACGTCTCCATTATTTTCTGCCACCCATGCAATCATTGACGGAAGGAGGGTGAAACCAGGCCCGGGGATCCCTACAAAAAGAAGCTTGTAAACTCTTTCCGCGTTGTACGGATTAAGAGAATTTGCCAGCCGGGAAAGAAGCGGCTGCCATACGGTTGCAAAATTATCAACAAAATCATCGCCTATCGCGGCTTTAAGGCCGGATAAGCCGGCTCGAAATAAATCATAGCCATGCGGACCCGCAATTTTTGCGAGCCTCAAAATTTCAAAAGGATACTCATTGAACTTGTCTCCAAGCGCCTCAATCGCGGCCTGAAAGACTTCCAAAAGTAAATCTTTTTTCTCTCCATACGCTTGCCCAAGTTCGATCAGCTGCCTGGCCAGTAATTTAAAACTCTCCTTGTCCTTGATTGCCCCCGGAAAAATATCAAGATAACTAAGCAACCCGACATTTTTTCCGGCAGCAGCGGCAAGCTCAACAAATTCCGGCCAATACTCCCCGAAGTTTCCTCTCAATGCTTCTTTTGCTCCGTTAATGGCCGCGGGTAACTGCCAGGGATCCGTTTTGAGAGTCAGCTCAACAACCTGTTCCCCCACCGTTCTCATGCTTTCGTCATCCGTAACCATCACTCTCCATGCATAAGCATTTATAAAATCGGCATTGGCAGCTGCCCTGAGCTGTTTCAAACGGTCAGCGGTCCTTTTCAAACTTTCCTTGTCTGTGATCAGCTTGTAAAAACTGGCAAGGTCGGCAATAAAAAGCTGCGGATTCTTCACAGCGCCAGGCTGCCCAATCTGCAGGATTTCCTGCCAGTCAGCGAGACTGAACTGCTCAAGCAGCATCTTGGAATCCGGGTAAACGTTTTTCCATCCTGTTCCGAAGGCGTCTTTAAAATTGGCGTCAAACTCTTCCGGCGTCAGCGCGCGGGTCTCTGAACGGACAAGCTCTTTCCCGGTCTTTTTTTCCGTGACCACAACGTCGTCCACGGTAATAGACCCGAATGGTATATTTTTTTCTTTGAAATATTCTCTTACTTCCCTGATGACCGCCCTTTTATAATTATCATTGGTGGAATCCGCATCGAAAGACCCGATGTCTACAACATAAACACGGTCCGCATCCGCTTCCAGGTTGTCCGGACGGTCAACAGATGCAGGCATAACAAAATTTCCCGGCTTATAGTCGAAAAGCCTCAACCCCAGATTGCCGGAAAGGTCCATCTGCAGCAGCCCTCTGATCGCCGCTTCGACATAATTGGTGCTTTGGGCGCTGGTCTGCTCATTCGCGTAAAATTCATCCTGAATTCTCTGGAGATTTTTCCCGGCAACCAACTGCATCCGGTACGCGCGCACGCCTTTAAACTGCCCGTCCTCAATCACGGGAGCCAGCGTATCGTAAACTTCCGGCACCGGCACTCTCCCGGCATAGACCTTCCCCTGAATGAATTCCCTGAACAGGGACTGGGGGTCCCCATTAGCACTTAAAGCTTTTACCGCTTCAATCCGCTTGCGCCCGTCACTTAAAGTTGTTTCAACCGCGTAAACAGTGCCAAATCCGCCGACGCCAAGAATGCCCAGGATTCGCATGCCAGTGCCCGCGAAAATTTTTTCATGCTGGGGCAGCGGCGTCGAGCGTTCTTCCAGCAATTTCACATTTGCCTTGAAGCTTGCAAGCGTCAGCGGAATCTCCCCCTTGCTGTCATTGAATTCAGCGTATGTCACCACCGGTGTCCGGTCTCCGAACCTCTGGATAATTCTTGCTTTGCTTTCTTCATCCGGCACAATAACCTGAACAAGCTGGCCGCGCGTGTTCACACGCGCAAGATATTCGGGGTCATACAATTCCTCAGCAGAGACCACTTGCCCCGTGTCCGGACCGCTGCTCATCATGGACATCAAAGCATCCAGGCTGGCAAACGGCTGGAAGCGGGCTTTGAGAAGGATGGCCTGCTGGATCAGTGGGCGGTAATTTTCGCGATCAATCCGTCTTTTCTCAAGCCTGGCCTCTTCTTCAGGACTCAAATCGAGGTTTCTGTCAACATCCGGAAGCTTGTACTTTGCCATGAAGTCCGCAAGGGCATTGTCCTCGCCATTCTCACTAAGCTCGCGGACTTCGGAACGCCGGCCGGCAAGGCGCTGGACATCAGCACTTGAAACACTGGTCCCGTTTGTAGAACCAAGGTCGAAAACCAGAACCCTTCCATCCGGATGGCGATAGACAAGAGCGTGAGTACCGGAAACACTTTGCTCAGCGGCCAGAGGCAACGCGACCGCCTGGCTTAAATCGACACCGGTGACACTGGACTGTGCTTTGGCTGTGGAGGGACCGCGGCCTAAAATCAGGATGCCTCCGGAAGCGAGTACCGAGCTTCCAACTTTCAGCTGTCCATCGTCCGCGGAAAGAAGGATTTTATCCTTGCCCTCACTCCCCAGATAAATATTCAAACCGTCTTTGTCCAGCTCATCCACCCGGACACTGAACCCTTTATTTCCCACTTTGAGCGTGCGGGCATCGTTTTCCAGTTTGATGCGCTTTAAATCCTCGGCCGCTTTTGAGAGTTCGACGGCACCGGAAACAAGGGTATCCAGCGGGCTCACACTTTTCGGGCTTTTTAAATTAACAAATTCATCATAGGTAAACACCTTGCTTTTGATTTCCGCGGCATAAGCGCCGAACAGTTCCGGCCTGAGCTCAAGGGCCTTATCAACAGCAGCCAGGACAATGTTCTTGTTTTTTTCATCCGGTACCAGATACGCCTGGAAACTTTCGCGGTCCTGCCAGTTCAGGCCCTTGTCCAGAACAATATAATTTGGACCATGCCCGCCCGCGACGGCATCTTTCGGGCCGTCGACCAACCCTCCGGAGCGGGCTGCCCGGATCCTTCCCTCCAGAATGATCTGAAGGAAAACTAACATGTCGTCTTTCGCCCCAAAAGCATTGGGAATCTTTAAGGCAAAAAGCCTTTTCTGCGCGGCCTCAACGGCGCTGAAATCCTTTTCTTCTCCTGTTGCTTTCCGCACGATTTCTTGAAGCGAAGCACCCAGAACTTCCGAAGCGCCAAGCCTGAGACGGACCTGCGGCGTTAAAAACGGTTCAAGGGTACGCTTGTCATCAGGATCAAGCCGGGAGTAATAGCTCAAGGCGATACTGTTAACATCTCTTTCGAGCATGTCCAGAATTGCTCCCAGCCGCATCGGCTTGCCGGAAAAGGTCGGGACTTCTTTATCAAGGGCCGGTCCGAAAAGTTTGGATTTAAATGCCTCGATTTGTGTTTTCTCGTCCCTCAAAATCTCGTAATTAGCTTTGTTTTCAAGGATCCTCAGCGCTACAATGACCGTCTGCAGGTCCGAACCGATCTTTTTTTCCAAAGCTCCCAAAACTTTTTGAAATAACGCGACCGCATCATCCTTTGCACCTCTGCTCATCTTGCGGTTGATGCTGGCGATGATGTCCGCAAGAGGAGTGCTGCCGACAAGAACATCCTTGGCGCGGAGCACCTGCATCCGCGTTTCGGAACGGTTCACCAGATTGCGCAAGAGCTTGAGCCTGTCCATCGCCTTATCCACGGCTTCGGGCTCGGCCCGCTCCGCGAACCGGCGGTCCGCCGCAGCGTGGGCCAGGACATTCAGAAGCGTCATGAGGGTCGAACGATCAAGAGGCAGGTCGGGAGTCAGATCTTCGTTTGAAATTCGATAATTCACTACGTCCGGGGCCGGGATTTTTTCAAATTCCTGTGTGGTCAATAAATCAATGCCTTCAGGCGCCGTCACTGTGCGGCCTTCGAGATCGTGCGAGCCCGGCGATTTTTCCGGCCCCAATTTCAAGGTGGTCATTTTTTTCGCCTGCCCTTTTTCGTTCAAATCATAAATGGTGAGACGAATCAGCTCTGAGGGATTTTCGAGGTCGACCTGCACACGGAAACTTTTTCCAGGCTTGTCAGCCGCGGGGCGGTTTTGCCTGATATCCGCAGTCACTTTTTTGGCATTCGAAACCTTACGCTGGACTGAAATGTTCCAGACTCCGTCACTGAATATCTGAAACTCTGCAGGAGCATAAACGCTTTCCCTGAACTTCATATAAAACTTGTAGGCCAGAGAACCTTCTTCGGGAACATTATAGGAATCCAGTTCTGATCTGCCCCCGCCGGTTCCCGCCTTTTGCCCTACCACTCCGCGGAAGGATTTCAACATGGCCTTGGCTCCAAGTATCTGCGAAACAAACCGGTGGTCGGTCAATTCACTTAAAGCTTTGTTAAAATCAATCCACCTGCGGATAAACATGTCCTGGTTTTTTAAAAACCCGTGCACGAAAAGTTCAACCCGGGAATTTTTGGAAACATGGCCGGGCGAATAGGATTTTTTCTCTACTTCAAGCGCGAGCGCCAGAAGTCCCAGAGCCCGGGCGATGACAAGACCGGTTGACTGGTTTCTTTGAAACGGCTGGTCAAGTATCCAGCTTCTGGCCGTCCTGGACCCCTTCTTCTCCCGGACCTGTGCGATCTCTTCCAGCGTTTTTTGCGCAGCGCTTAAAATCCGAGATAACGGAATATTGTTTTTAGCACTGTCAGCCTCATCCACTGGCAAAAGCCCTTGCTCTCCGACCACAAAATCTTCCAGGCCCGGAGTGTTTTTTAAAGCCTCGATCTCTTTTGCCAGTGCGGTCGAAGCATCACTAACAGCTTGTTCCAGCCGGGCCTCGCGGGACCCTTTCTGGAGCTCTTTAAGTCCAACCACTGTTTCAACGGCCAAAAGATCCGTGATGAAAGTTTTGAAGGTCTTAAAATCGACGCTTAAATCCCACTCTCCGTTTTGCGAGTTGTAGGGCTCCGTCACACTGATCAGCTTTTCGTTCTTATAGAAAACGTCATAGCCAAGCGGTGAGCTGGCAACTACAAATTTTTCTGAAACCGTGCGGAAGTCATACCTGAAACCCTCTACGCTTTGATCTCGCCTTTCAAAATCCTTGGGCCTTGTCTGCTCAAGCATGGCAACGATTTAACGGATAAA
>CAZKMJ010000060.1:4928-12242 GCA_964553835.1 uncultured bacterium | reverse complement strand
CCTGGAAAGCCAGCTTCTGAGCTTCAGAAAAAAGATGAATGCCGTCCGCCTTGCGGCCATAAGTAGAAACAGGAAAGGGCTCCAGAATGTTCAGCGTTTCAATAATGGTGGTACCGCCGGAAGAGGGCGGGCCCATAATCAGGAGATCATAACCGCGGTAAGCGCCCATGACCGGGCTGCGCTCCTTGACGTCATAATATTTCAGATCGCTGAGTTTCATGAGGCCGGGGTGGATGGAAGTGTGCCGCACCGCGTCGACAATGTCTTCGGCGATTTCCCCTTCGTAAAAAACAGAAGGGCCTTTTTTCTGGATCAGGCGGAAGGTGGCAGCAAGATCAGGCTGCTGAAGGATATAGCCGACCGGAAGCGGATGTCCATTACTGTCCATGAACAGCTGGCGCGAGCTCTCAAAAAGCCTCAGCCGGTTTCTCTCTCTATTAATGAAACGTGCCAGCCTTTTGGAAACCGGGAAACCCTGCTCCGCGACCTGAATGGCAGGCTCAAAAAGCTCCGCGAACGTCATCTTTTTGGAACTGAAACGGCCATAAACATTGTGAAGGAGTTTGAGCGTACCAGGCACGCCCACCGGCCTGCCGCCCGTAACACAATCACGGTCCTTGCAGGGCTGGCCGTTTTTATCCAGAAACATTTCAGGGTGGGCCTCAGAAGGCGCTTTTTCCCTGCCATCGAAGGTGTAGATTTTGCCGCTGGACGCCTCGTAATAAACGAAAAAACCGCCGCCGCCAATTCCTGAGGAAGCAGGTTCAACAACGTTCAAGACCCACTGCGCCGCAATGGCCGCATCCACAGCGTTGCCGCCCTTTTGCAGGACCTGCAGGGCAGCGCGCGTGGCACGGCTGTCGGCCGTAACCACCATGGCGTGTTTTCCTGTCGCAGCCTGCGCATCCAGCGCCTGGAAAAAAATGAATATTCCAAGCGCGATGCATGCACCTGTTTTCCGTGTCGGAAGAATGGCCATAGGAATTTAAGAATATAGCACGGCCACCATGTAAAAACAGGGTGTTTTTTTAGCTCCAAAAACAGGTGTTTTTTTCGCCACTTATTTTAGCGTTAAAAGAAGTTCTCCTTATAACTTTCCCCTCTAGAAATGAAGTTCTTAAAAGCGATTTAAGAATGAGGATTCAGCGGGTTTTTTTTTCGGCTTTTTTCAGCGGTTTTCTTGTATCGAATTCCCTGTGTGTTAGGGTTTTTTTCGGAGCCAACAATAGGGGTTTGAAATGCAGGAAATACGCAGCAAAGGGAAAAAAAGAAAAGCAATCGCGATCCTGGCCGCTTTGGTCCTGACAAGCCTTCCGGTGACCTTCGCAGAAGACATGAGCCCTTCCTTCAGCCAAAAGGACATGGCTTTTTCCGCCCATGCCCGGCTGGGTGAAATCAAGAGCTCCTATCCCCTGCCCCAGTTCTTTGAAACTGGCCTGGTACAAAAGACCGGAGATACCTGCACCGACCCCGGCGAAGAGGACGGGAATTTCCGCTGCTTTAAAAATTTCTCGAATGGCTCACGGGTCATGCTGACCACCGATCAGGAACATCACGGGGAAGAGTTTAAAAGGCAGGTCCAGCTGGCTGAATTTAACGCGCGCGGCGAGGCCCAGGGCCGCAGGACCATCCGCCATAAAATCGCTTACAGATACGTGAATGATGAAAAGAAGGTGCGGGCCGAGTTCTTTGACGTTGTGGACAGACCCAAAAACGGCAAGATTACCCGTGAAATCATCCTCTATGAGTACAACGTAGCTACAGGTAAAGCCGAGAGGATTTCATGGACCAGCTATGAACAGATTGGCGACAGCCAATTTGCCATGATCACCCGCCACGTGGTGCTTGCGTTCGACAATGAAGGCAACCCACTGAATGGACGGGCTGAAAAGTGGAGAAATCAGGTGCCTGTGGAAAAACTTTTCTCGTGGGACCGCATTATTGATGGCAGCCGCAGCCTGGATTTAAAAACCTGGGAAACCTGGAAGAACCAGATCTTCAACGCTTCTCCCCGCCAGATTTTCTAGAAAGTACACGGGTTCCTTACCCGTGACTTTCTGTACTTGCGCATAGGCGCAAGTGCTAATAAGCGACTCCCTTAAAAACAAAAACCCCGCACCTCTTTCGAAGTGCGGGGCTCTTTTTAAATCCGTACTGATTAAGACTTCTTTTCCACGTCCGGAGTAAGCGTGGGAGTGGCTTCCGCCGGGATCGGAACGATCGTCGGAGGAGTCTGTCCCTGTGTAACCTGCTTGGCCGGAGCCGGGGCCTTGGGTGCTTCCGGAGCCTTGGTAGGAGCCGGAGTAGGCGTCGGCGCGGCGCCGGGAATCGGAACCACGGTCGGAGGCAGGGCCTCGAGGACCGGGAGCGTATCCAGGCGGGTGGTATCGATCGAGACCAGCGGAGCGGTCGCGAACGTATCCGCGTTGTAGTTGCCCGGGAAGTCTGCAGCATAACGGCCATCCAGCCTGCCGGTCGACAGCTGATTGAACGGCAGGATGTCCACGAACATCTGGGACAGGGCCTGGTTCAGGTTGCTGATATTGTCGCCGCCGATCGCGATGCCATTGAAGAGCACCAGACCCGGAGCGCCAAGGATCGAAACAAGGCTTGAAGGAATGTTGCTGCCAATATTGATTGAAACACCGTCACGAACGCCGCCGGCATTAAGAACCAGCTGCCCGTTTTCGGTGTTGAACTGGGTGTTAACACCCGACTGCAGAAGACCAATGACATTGCCCGCAGTCAGCTTGATGTTGTTGTTGGCCTGAACGTGCGTGCCCGAATCCACGGCAAGAATGCTGCCAGTGGCCGTCAAGCTAACGTCACCCTGAGGAGCGTGGGCAAAGCCCAGGAAGATATCCCCAATCGTGGTGAAACCGATCGTTCCGGTCTGTGAGAACAGATTGATAAGAACGTCACCGACGTTGTCGATGAAAATGTCGCCGAACGCGATAGCGTTGATGACATTGGCCGTGCTTTCAATCGGGTTCGCAACCTGACCAATCACACCGCCGGAGAACGCCGTCCAGACGTCCGCGATGATGTTCATGGTGCCGGGGGCGTTGGGAGCAACGTCGTTACTGTCCAGGGTATCGCCGGTGAAGGAGTTGGTAACCACATCACCGCGAAGATTGTCTCCGCCCGTGGAATCCGCATCAGCATTCACTTCAGCAATCAGAAGATTGCGTTCAGCGTTCATGGTGATGTTACCGCCACCGGGAGTATCAGACTGATTACCACCGTCCGTGCGCACAGCCGAATCAGAGGCCATGATCAGGTCAGCGTTGGCATTGCCGTCGCGGCTAAGATCCACAGCAGGAAAGCCGCCGGTTGGAACCGGGCCCGCGCCAGTGGAATCCACGCCTGCAGCCATGATGATGTTACCAAAACCAGCCGGAACCGTATTGCTGGTGGTCTGGACAATGCTGCCATTGTTCAGAGTCATGGTCCCGCCAGAGGTCATCAAAATGTTGCCGTTGCCATTGAGTGAAAGGACATCCGCCCCGTTTGTAAGGGTCATGGTATCCGTATCAAGATTGCCGAGGGCGAACAAGGTAATGTTGCCGCCAGCAAAGTTGGTCACATTGGCACTGACAACCATCGGAGAAGCTGCCGTGATGAAAATGAAAGCTGAAGGATCACCGCCCGCGATCGTGGCGCCGGCAATAGTGCCGACCCCGGAAAATCCAAGGGAGGTAAACGCATCAGGGTCCGTAAGAGTGGTGATGTCCAGAGCGCCGGTATTGAACACCTGGATATCGTCAGTATTGGTGTAGGCCGCGAGTTTGCCGACCTTTGTTTCAAGACCGCCATTCGCGTCAGTATCAACACCGATACCATTGAAAGCGCTCAGGATCAGACCGCCGTCAAAAATGGCCGGGTTTTCAGCGAAAGCACCTGTACGAATATTAAAACCATCCGTGTCACCGCCGTCGATGATCCTTCCGCCACGGCTGACAATAACAACCGCATCATCCAGAGCACTGGTAGTCTTGACTGATGCCAAGTTGATATCTAAGCCTGCATCGAGATCAATACGCCCACTACCTGCATTCAGGATAGTCGAATCCAATCCATTATCCGCCATCGTCAAGAAACTGGTGGCATCAACTTCAATTTCACCGGAAACGCTGGTGACATCACCCGCCACACTGAAGATGACATCGTCAGCGGAATCAAGGTTGATCTTGCCGCTGGTCGAAGTCACAGTGTTGTTGATTAAAAGATCATCGGTTGAAGAGGCAGTGCCCTGCGCCAAAAGGGTTGTCTCCCCGCTCGTGGCCGAAACACCAAGGCCGCTGGAACCAGCATCAAGAACCGTTAAAGTACCGTCGGTAGTCCGGATAGTCATATCCCCAGAACCAGCCTGAGCGGCCTTTTCGATATCAAGATTCAAACCGGCAAGCGTTTCTTGAACTTGAACTTTACCAGTACCGCCAGCGTTCGTCAGGTTTAGACGATTGATTTCAGTTTCAAGGAAATCATCCCCGGCCTGAGCGCTATCAGCAACACCGGTCGCTGATTCAATGGTAAGCTTGTTACCCGTCACGTTGTTGGTTGCGCCATTGCTATCCGCGACAAAACCACTGCGTGAACGAAGGGTTACATCTCCCAGCGTACCGTCCGCATTGCTGTTCGAGTTGACTTCTGAAACCACAGCATTGCGCGCAGCATCAACAATCACATTGCCGTCCTGAGAGCGAAACGCTGCTGTAGAAGCCATATTCACATCACCATCGGCGTGACCATCCTGATCAAAGGTAAAATCAGCAAAGTCTTCACCTGAAGCAACGGTGATGCTGCCCGTCCCGGTTGTAACCAGAGAATTCGCGTTGGCATTCACATCACTACCAGCCGCCAAAACAATATCCCCGTTGTTAGTGGAAGAAACCAAAACGCCTGAGGCAAGCGTTAAATCATCCGCCGCTGCATTTCCGGTTGCTGCCAACGTAACATTACCAAGGCTAGAAACATTGGCATTCACATTCAGAGGGCTGTGAGTTAAAACAGTGGTGTTACCGCCATTATTCGCGCCACCCACAAGGCCGTCCACCGTACCGATGGTCAAACCGCCCGCCATGTCTTCAAGAGAAACATTCCCTGAAGTTGTGTTAAGGACCGCCGCGGTGTTAGCGTTGATTTCAGCATCGATGCCTTCAACAGCCGTCAGCTTAAGCTGATCAGCTACGAGTTCGGCTGTGGCGTCATTGCTAGTATTAATGTTGCCCACAGAGTCGACCCGCAGAAGACCGCCGGTTGAAACAATACCGTTAAGGTTCATATCAGAACCCGCCGGAGCAAAACCCGTGGTGTGCAGGTCAATCGTGCCGCCGTTCTGGGTGTGGACCTGAGGATTGGCGCCGTCAGCATCAATCTGGATGCTTTCAAGCGTCACAGGAATCGCGAAAAGATTGGAGCCCATAATGTCAATGTTCTGGGCCGCGTCCACTTCGCCGTTCGTCTGGACCCAAACGCCGCCTTCTCCGTCATTGTCGGAGTCAGCACGAAGCGTGATGTTACCATCAGCCGCGTTGGTGGTCTGGACCAGCGCCTGAACGATGATATCGCGCAGAGCGGTCAGGAAAATCGAGGTGGCGCTGATGATCGGAACGTTGATGATCAGGTCAAGACCGCCGCCGTTCAGGGTGATATTCCCCTGGCCGAGCGTGATGGTCGCGCCGCCTTCAATCGTCGCGTTGCTGACGGAAAGAATACCGCCCGCACCAGCCGCGCTGGTGAGAACCGCGGAGTTCCTGACAGTCAGGGAACCGCCAAGGTTATTAACGGTAATATTGCCGCCATTAACAGAACCGGCATTTCCAGAGTCAACCGTACCGGTAATTTCAACAGAACCAGCACCGGAGTGGTTGTAGGTAATATCGCCGCCAAAGGTCTGCAGATTGCCGATGTCCGTGGCCGCCGCACTGTTGGCGAGATTGATATTGCCCGCGGTGGAAGAACCGCTCACATTAGCAAAGTTGTTGTTGGAGTTTGCAAGGGTGACCGTGCCTTCTCCAACGAAACTCAAGCTGTCAGCAGTGATCGAACCCGTGGTCTGGGTGATGCTTCCCTGGGCCGCGGTCAGAACCGCATTGCTAAAAGCATTGATAGCACCGGCAAGGCTGATATCGCCGTTGCCGTCCATGTCATTAAAACCAGCCGTCACGGAAACGCTGGCGCTGTCAGACTTGACCGTGCTGCCGGCATTGAGGACCACATTATCACCGGCCCTCAGGATGACGTTGTCATTGACAGAGTTCACAGTGACGCCGCTGTTCACAGTCAGGTCATCACCTGCCGCGCCACTTTCCCCGGCCTGCAGGATGATCGCGCCGTTCTGAACGATGCTGGCCGCAATAGTCAGCGGGCTGAGCGTCGCAATCGTGGTACTGCCGCTGCTGCCGTTGGTGAAGCTGGTCAGCGTCAGGGCTCCGGTATTTTCAACCGAAATATTGCCCGAAGTGGTGTTGTTGATGGAAAGGTTGTCCACAGCCGTTTCAACGTCAATGCCTTCCACAGAATTCAGGGACGCGTTATCACCCACGATTTCCGCGACGCCGTTATTGGAAGAATTGATGTTCCCAACTGAGTTGATGGTAACCGTTTTACCGGCGCCATTGGTCTTCACAATACCATTAATATTCATATCAGAACCGGCAGGAGCAAAACCCGCGGTCTGGAGAGTGACGTCTCCAAGCGCAACGACCTGGTCATTGGCGCCATCTACGTCAATCTGAACGCTTTCCTGGGTGCCCGCGATCGCAAAAAGATCGGAACCGATCAGGTTGACGTTCTGGGCAGCGTCCACTTTACCGGAAGCCTGGACCCAAACGCCGCCGACGCCGTCATCATCAGAGTCAGCGCGAAGGGTGATGTTACCATCCGCCGCGTTGGTGGTCTGGACCAGGGCCTGGACGATAATGTCACGAAGCGCGCTGATGAAGATGGAAGTGCCGGAAATAATGTTGGTGTTGATGATCACGTCAAGCACAGGGCCCACGCTGTTCAGCGTGATGTTACCCGCGCCCGCGACGACGGAAGAACCCGCCTGAAGATCAACGCCCGAGCCGATGGTCACAATACCGCCCGCGCCAAGCGCGGTCAGAAGAGAGCCCGTGCCGGTCACAGTGATCATGTTGCCGGAGGTGATGGTAATATCGCCGCCGTTTTGAGGATTACCGGTCTGAACACTGCCGGCCACATTGACATTTTCGCCGGTGGCAGTGAAATCATTGCCGGAAGTTTTAAGAACAGTGCCCGCCGCGATGTTCAAATCGCCCGCACCGTTGGTATCAGAATCCGCGTCGATGT
>CAZKMJ010000060.1:0-4918 GCA_964553835.1 uncultured bacterium | reverse complement strand
GTATTAACGTTCACATTGTTGTTCGCGTTAACGTCAAGAGCGTTGAACGTAGAAGCCGCGGTGTCAAAAGTCACGTTTCCAGAAGCGGAAAGAGCATTGAGGTGCACCGTGCCAGCATTGTTGCTGTTGGCCGCGGTAATGCCGCGAACCGTGATCTGGGAGACATTGCTGCCGCCGATGTTCACGTTGTTGGCCGTAATGCCCTGAAGTTCAGCGCCGGTAATCGCGCCGGTGAAACCAGCAGAAGAACCGGTGCCAAGCAGATAGCTGCTGCCAGCCGCCGCGCCGAGAAGAGAAACGTCATCGCCGTTAATGGTGCCGCTCAGGATAAAGTCCTGGGCCGTGATAGAAGCATCACCGCCATTAAGGTTGACCGCGCTTCCACCGCTGTTCTGGGTGTAATCGCCGTCAGCATCGCCGTCGGTGTTGGCGTTGATGTTCAGATTGCCGCCCGCGGTGGTAATGTCCGCGTTAGCGCCGTTCAGACGAACGCCGTTGTCAGCATTCAGATTAATGGTACCGGTGCCCGTGTTAAGAGTCTGGGTCAGGTCAATGTCACCGTTGGTGGCCGTAAGACCAATGGTGCCGCTGGTGGTAACCAGGGAACCGTCGAGACCAATATTCTTACCGATGACCGAGATATTGCCCGTGCCGGTGTTAATAGTGCTGCCCCCAGCGCCCTGCTGGAATGTGCCGGTCGTGTCGGCATCGGTGTTGGCATTGGCAGTAAAATCACCACCAGTTGTGGTGATCTGGACCGCCGAGCTCAGCGTGATGTTATCAGCGGCATTGGCCGTGATATCACCGGTTGTGGTGGTGATCGAGGTGCCGATGCTCATGTTGCCGGTGGTCGCGGTAAGGTTAACATTACCCGCGCCGGAATTAATGGCCTGAGTGGCAACCGCATCAAGAGCTGTGATATCAACCTGTCCGCCAGCGGTGGTGATGCTGGAGCCGCCGTTGTTCTGGTTGAAATCATCGCCCGCGTTAAAGGTAGCGGAACCGCCCGCGGTGTTGATGTCCGCGTTGGCGTTATTAAAGGTGATGTCATTATTTCCAGTGGTGGTGACGCTCAGGTTACCGCCATTGGTATTAACGGTGTTGCTGAAAATAATGTTGCCAGCCGCCTGAAGAATAACGTTCATGACGCCGGAAGTAGCGGAAATGACACCGGAAAGCGTGATGCCGCCGGCCGCTTCAAGAATAAAGTCAACCGTGTGCGCGCCCGCAGTCTTGCCGACCGTAGCCGCCGCATCAAGAGTGATGGTTCCCGCGCCGCCAGTAGGCGTGCCGACTGTGGTAATTTTCACGCTGGTACCCGCGTCAAGCATGCCGTTGATCTGGGAAGCCTGAACCACAGCGCCCGCAGTTGTGGGAGTGAAAACATTCGGGTTGCCGCCGTTAAAAGCACCGCCGCCCGTAGCCGCGTTTGAAATTGTGGTGTTGATCGGGTCAATGAGCCAGACGCCGGCATTTCCGTTCGGAGCACTTGCATCGACGCCAAGGCCATCAACATCAAGGGAGTTCTTGCTGGAAGTTTCAATCAGACCACCGTTGCCGGAAAGCTGGCCACCGCGCGCGCTGAGAGTGCCGTGAGCAGAAGTGAACTCATCGGACCAGAGAATGATTTTACCGCCATCACCTTCAAGAAGGGCATCAGCCTTGATGTCCGCCCACTTGCTCATATAGATGGCTTTAGAATTGGGAACAACGCCAAGACCCTGGTAATCGCCGCCGAAAAGAACGGAGCCGCCGCCATTGAAACCGGAAGCGTCAACCGTGGCGCCGTCCCAAAGACCGACTTTTTCGCCAAGGATTTCAATGTGACCGCCGATTTCGCCAAGATTATCACCAAGAGCTTTGATGACGCCGGAAACACTGGTGATACCGAGGTCGCCGCCGTTAAGAATGATGCGGCCGTTCACAGAGCCGATGGAGTTGGCTTCAATGATTCCGGTGTGGTTGATCACATTGTCAAAAATCTGTTCCACAGCACGGGCGGAAAGAATCACGAGACCGCCGTTGGCCTTAATGGAACCGGTGTTGGAGATAACATCGCTGATCTTGTTACCATTGGCATCAAAAACCGGAGAAGAAACGGGTTTGTCGATCGAGACCTTGATCAGGCCCGCGCCATTGGTGATATCAAGAGAAACCTGATCGCCGCCGGCAAGGATCGCCGCGCCGCCATTGGCATTGATGCTGCCATTGTTGGCAACCGCGCTGCCGATCATGGCAAGGAAGCTGTTGGCAGAAACCGTGATCTGACCATTATTGACGATGGCCGCAGTTTCCTGGTTCAGATTGCGGACAAGATTAACAACGCCGGCATTAAGGTCGGCCTGGGAAATACCAAGGTTTGAAAGGAGTAAACCCCCATTGGTAATGTTCACAGAACCGGTATTGGTGATCTGAATGCCGAAAGTGTTGCTCATGCCGAAAAGACCGTCAATGTTCAGCGTGCCGCTGATTGAGGTCACGTGACCGTCGGTAATATTCAGGACGATCGCACCGCCATCAAGGCTGGTGAATGAACGGCTTGTGCCGGCCGCGATGTCCGCGCCGGTGTAATTATAAGTTCCTCCCACCAGGGAAATATTATCGCCCTGGGCCACAACGTTACCGTTGGCGTCGGTGATGACCGCTTCGGCCCAAAGAGACGGCCCGGAAAAAACCAGGACGTGAAACGCAACAAGCGTCACTGCGAGGAATTTTTTGAACATGATTTTAAACCCCTTTCAAAGGTCTATTGAATTTGTACTACAACTACTGAGGTCTCCCCATCCGGGAAGCCTCGCAACTGATTTAGAAAACCTCGGCTGAAATGCCGTAGTAAAACGCGCCACGGTTGCTGGAACCGGCCTGCTGGCCCGTGCGCCCCGCCCACTGGAGACGGCCGTAAACCCGGTCAAACAGACGCATACGGATACCGCCGCCCATACCGGACATCACGCGGTTGTCGCGTTCCCCGGCCACAGGATCCTTGAGACCGCCGCCGCCGAAGTCGAAAAACGCCACGCCCTGGATCTGCTTCCTCAAAGGTTCATTGGAATAAGGAAGTTTCCAGTCAGCGGGAAAGAAATAAGTGGGGATAAAAATTTCAGTCGACATGATGATGCCGTAGTCCGCGAGGTAAGCGCCTTCCTGATAACCGCGGATAGAAAACGCGCCGCCCATGTGGAACTGTTCGGAAGGAGCCAGTGAATCCGGGCTCGCCTGCCATGAACCGCGAACGGTCAAAAGCATGTCCTTGGGGAGTTTCTGATAACGGGTCAAGGAACCACGATAAACGAAAAACTGACCGCCGGTACCCGAGCGAGTAGCGGCAGGTTCGTTCACGTCAGAACCGCCCATGAAATCCGGAAAGCCAAAATGAAAAGTGTTGGGAAAAAACGTGCGGCCCCAGTTGTCCGTGAACTCACTGTTGAAGCCAAGGTTCAGGATGCGGAGCTCATCAACGCCAGCCTTGCGATCCTGCACGGTGTTTTCAATGCTCTTGAAATCAAAACCCGCGTTAACGCCGAATTCCGCGAAAACATCTTTCGGAAGAAGCGTCTTGTAGACCGGCTGGAAAATATCAAAGCCGTAGGTATGGGCATTACCTTCCACGTCAAGCGCTTCGAAATCATTCTGAAGGTTCACGTGGGAGTAGGAATAACCCAGGGTGAGCATGGTGCCAGAAGAATGAAGCGGAACCGCATAGCGGGTCGAAACGCCAACTGAGCCATCGCTGATCTGAAAACGGGAAGAAAGCTCGTCCATCAGGCCGGTCAGGTTGGTGTGGGTCAAGCCAACGCCAAAACGGTCTTTACCCGTGTCATTGGTACCCAAGTTGTTAACATCCGCGGAAAGGTGAAGCGGAAAGTGGTCTTTAACATTCAGCTCAAGGTCGGTGGTCTTGGGTTCAGCGCCCGGCTTGAGGAGTGAAGTGACCTGAAGGTCACGGTTCTTATTAAAGAAGGAAAGAGCGCGCCGGAGGTCAGTATAATGAAGGACATTACCCGGGGCAATGCCTGCCATCCTTTTAATGCTCCAGGTGGAGAACCACTTGTTACCCTTGATCTCCACATTGCCAAGTTTACCTTCAATAATATTGATGCTGACAGTGCCGCCCGTAACATCCTGGGGCGGTACATAAACATAAGCCGCGATAAAACCATTTTCGCGGTAGTGCTGCTTAACGGTCTTGGCGAGCTTCTTCAGGCCGCCCATGCTGATGCGCTTGCCTACCCAGCCGCTGACCAGGCTGTTAAGTTTTTCGGTAGATACGCTTTCATTACCGGAAAAATTGATCTGCTTCAGGTCAAAGGTCACGCCGGAATCCGCTTCGTCCGAGATTTCTTCCGCGGGCACAAGCTCTTCCGTCTTAAGGCGCTTTTCAACGCTCTTGCGCTCTTTTTCCTGTTTGGCAAGTTCCTGGAAACGTTCCTGTTCAGCACCGGCAGAGTCGCGTGTCGGCAGATTGCTGTCGGCAGCGAAAGCCACAGGGCTGTAAATGGCCAGAATCAAAAAAACACCGAGGATTTTAATTTTATTCTTCATTTAATCTCTCTTTGCTTTTGGTGCAATTTGGAAAGTGCAGGAAAGTTTATAAAGTTCAAAAACTTACTAAACAAAAAAAATCCGTAAACACAAAAAAAATTATGAAATCTGAGATTGAAGTTAAAAAATGAAGGTGCGAAAAGGGCGCAAAAAGTGTGGAAAATCTAACATGCACTACTCGGTTAGTCAAACAAAAAGGGTAAATTTGCTGTAAATAACTATAAACAGGGCAAGGGGTTAAAAAACCCCTTGGTCGGGGATGTTAGAACCTGCTCTAGACTGTCTCTAGATGGAAGGGATTATCTGCTGGTTAAAACTTTTTTAATGGCTTTAGTGACTGCGGGCTGGGTAAGACCATATTTCGCTAATAATTCGT
>CAZKMJ010000059.1:0-12270 GCA_964553835.1 uncultured bacterium | reverse complement strand
ACCTGGACCTTGAAGCGGGGTGCCTGGGGCTGGGCTGGAGCAGCGGGTACGGAAGCTGCCGCAGGCGGAGCCGGACTGGGCTGCGGGTCCGCGGCAAAAATAGCCGTATGGAGGGAAAGAAAAAAAAGTAAAAATAAAGGTAAAATCCGCCTGACCATAGACGGAAATTTTACCAAAAATCAGGCTTTTGCGGCGCTTATTTTTTTGGAGGAGCCACAGCTAGCATGTTCAAAACCTGGTTCGTTTCCTTGCCGTCTTCCAGGGTTTGAGTCATGATTCCTGTGGCTGGATCGATATAAAACACATCATTGACTTTTTCTTTCCCGTCATCACCGGTCACAGTCACGGTAATCTTGATTGTCCCAAGCGGGTTGTCTTTGACTTCTTCCTGCTTGATGTCTTTAAACCCTTTAGGAAAGGGAAACCTGAGCACATAACTGGTTTTGTCCCCTTCTTTCGTAAAGTACAGATAAACATAGCCGTCTTTCTTTACGATTTCAGTGATTTTTATTTTGGCAGCCTGCAGGATTTTTTCCTGCGCCTTCTCATCCAGTGTGGGTTTCTCAACTTTTTGGCCGTCATAACTTGCCAGAGCGACATCAAGAACCAGTTCGGTGTCTTTGCCATCAATCTTAAACTTCAAAATCTGCTCGCGGCGTGTAGGAGCTTCAATCTTGGTCACAGTCCCAATTTTGATGGAGCCGTCAGGCGCGACAAGAAGGACCAGATAGTTTTTGGGATTATTTCTTTGCTCGTCCTTTGTTCCAGTTGCAAGTAAAACGATAACATGACTCCCATCCGGCAATTTGCCCGCACTCAAACTTTCATATGGAAATATGGGCGCTGCCGGTTTTTTCTCGTCCTTGGGATTTTCGGGAGTATTGCTGGGCTCCGGGGTCATAGGATCCGGGCTGTCTGTAACATTGACAGTATCTACTGTATCATTCGTGACAAAAACGGCATCAACTCCAGCATCTACATCGGTATCTGCAGAAACCACAGCATCATCATTGGTTTCCATGGAAACTGCAGTGTCGGTCAAAGGAAAATCGGGTTCTTTATAAATCGCTTCAGGCAGGGTTGAACCTGTGGAAACCTCATTAGTTTCCGGCTGGACATTTTCGACAGAGTCACCTGCCGGGACAAAATCCGCCGTAGCAGGAAGCGGAGACAACATAAATAAAAAGAAAGGAATCAAGATTAAAGCTCTAAAAATTTTTTTCACAGCGAATCTCCTTTTTCATGCTCAATTTAAAGGATACCCCACAATTAAAAATAATACAAAGCAGTGGCTTAATCCTTTTTTGGTACAAAATCCAGGGAGACGGAATTGATGCAATACCGCTTTCCGGTGGGTTTTGGGCCGTCGTCAAACACATGCCCAAGGTGGCCGCCGCAAACCGGGCAATGTACCTCGACACGCTCCATGAAATGACTTTTATCTTCATCATAGCCAATGTTCTCAGGCTTCACCGGCTGGTAAAAACTTGGCCAGCCCGTACCGGAATCAAATTTGGTGTCCGAACTGAACAGCTCAGTGCCGCAGGCCGCGCACCTGTAAACACCCTTGTCCTTTAAATGGCAGTATTTTCCTGTAAAAGCGGGTTCCGTCCCCTTTTGGCGGAGAACTCGGTACTGGTCCGCGTCCAACTGCTTCTTCCATTCCGCATCTGTTTTCTGGATTTTTTTCATCGCAATTTCTCCTTGTGCCCAAGCGGCCGTGGATAAAACAATAAATCCCGTGGCCAGGATAAAATATTTTAGCGCTTTGAATTTAAAAATTGAAATCCCCATGGCCCCAGACGGACCTCCTGTTGCTCATCGCTTTCCGGCATCCGGATTTTCCCTTCCGCCGGCCCTGCTGAATAATTAACCACGATTATTTTGCAATCACTGCTACTACGCCAGCTCCAGGCAAGTAGATTGGGGTTTGTGGAAGATAGAAGGCTCCATTTCCCGTCGTGAAGAGCGGGCTGGTCAGCATATTTGAGCAATATCTTATAGAAAGCTTCCATTCCTTTATCGGCTTCCTGATCCGGTTCATTTCCAATCTGAATGGGAATATGCAATTTTTTGCCTTCCTGCTGCCCATCGTGAAAAAAACGAAGACCGGGCACTGTGGCCATAACCACAGCCGCGGCACGCGACTTGTCAGCTCCAAAAGCGGAGGCAGCCCGGAATTCGTCATGGTTTTCAATGAAACGCACGGACTTTCGCTGATAAGCGTCTTCCGCTGTCAAATGACCACGTACGCTGTCCGCGTTATCAAAAAGAAGACGGTCATAAAAAGTCTTGTCATAGGTAAAATCGAATCCGGCCTGCTGCAGTTCCCATTCCAGCCCCCAGTAGACTTCTGCCATAAAAATGAAACCGGGATATTTTCTGCGGACTTCCTGGATTGCCCGCCGCCAGAATTCTTCAACCGGCGGACCTGGATGCAGAAATTTCTCCCAGGTTTTTAAAAAAACAGAATTAAGCCCCAGCATGGCCATGTCACAGCGGACACCGTCCGCCGTTTCAGCAACCTTCAAAAGCTCTGAAATGAGGAAATCCCGGGCCGCGGATGAAAAAAAATTGATCTGAACACTGTCCGTCCATGGCAGAAAATGCGGGTCCTTCCCATGGGCAAGAAACCGCCCCCCGGGGACTTCAAAAAAAATCCCAGGGTTCTCATCATGACAATGCCGGGAACCCTGAATGAAATACTCGGGATGCGAAATAGTGGCGGGATGGTCCAGGGCCAGATGATTCGGTACAAAATCGACAAAAAGTTTAAGGCCGGCGGCGTTCAAGGCGGCGCGGAGTTTCGTTAGATCATTTTCGCTATCCAGGTGGGGATCCGGCAAATATCCATACACAGCGTAGGGCGATCCGGTAATATCTTCCATTTTCCATCCAGGCAGCACAGTATCATACGCCTGGCGCAAGCCCGCGTCGCCAAGCGCCAGTTTCCTTGCTCCGGGACTGCGCTGCCAAACTCCCATCAGCCAGACTATGTCAAAACCCTGCAGGCGGATGGCCTTCCATTCTTCGGGTGGAATGGAGCTGAGAGTCAGTTTTTTCCCGTATTTTTTTTCAAGCCGCCCGAGAAAGATCCAGGCGTTAATTTCAAGAAGATGCGGGTGCTTTCGCACGTCAGGAAGTTTTGGAAGGAATGTACTTTCCGATTTCCTTGTCGATCAGGAAAAGGCCACGGCCTTCTACGCCCGCGATCTTGATCAGGTCAAGGATAGTATTCAGCAGACGTTCTTCTTCATGCTGCTCGGCTACATACCACTGAAGGAAATTGAAGGTGGAATAATCTTTTTCCTCAAGGCAGGTCTCCACCAGTTTATTGATGGCTTTCGTGAGCTTCTGCTCGTGCTCCAGAACCAGATCAAAAACATCTGAAATGGATTTGAATTTCGCGGGCGGTTCCTCAACAGACTGCATGACGGCATGACCACCGGCGTCATTGACATAATGGAAAAGTTTAAGCATGTGCTGGCGTTCCTGTTCGGACTGGGCATATAGGAAAGAGGCGGAACCGCGGAGGCCTGTCTTGTCGCACCAGGAAGCCATGCCAAGGTAGTAATGGGATGAGTACGCTTCTTCAGCAATCTGATTATTGAGCGCTTTGACCATTTTCGCAGAAAGCATAAATAAATCCTCCGTGTTAGGTCATCGATTAAAACATAAAACCCGAGGGTGATGCAAAGGTTTTATGCGGAGTGAAGGATGAGGTCCTGAAATTCGCGGTAGAGCGCCAGGTTTTCGGTAAGCAGATTGGCGGCCTGCTGTATAGCAGAAGGAAGCGGCTGCTGCGATAAAATCCTGTCGAGCGCCGTGAGGAAAGCGCCCGTCTGCTTCAGAGGATCGGCGGAGACCCCGGTGAAGTCATTGTGGACAAGAAGGACTTCCGCGCGGCGAGCCGCGGCCACAGCGCCGGAAACATCACGCAGAAAATCTTTCCGGTCGCCGAACACCAGGGTGCGGGAAGTACCAAGCGTTTTAAATTCTTTGGCAGAAGCAGAAGCGCTGCTTTCAACCACCAGGTTGAGGGCCGGGGAATCACTACCCAGCGCCTTTCTGCGTTCAAGGATTTCCTCCCTTAAATGAATGCGGAAAAGAGAAAGCTCTTCCCTGTCCTTTTGCGGCAGATAAATCTGAAGCGATGCCTGAGGATTGCGGGCCGCGAATTCCGCCAGCGCCTGGATTTCCGGGTCCTTCATGGAAGGCATCACGTCATACTGGCGGACAATTTTGAGAGAATCGGCGGGTGTCTTATCTTTCCATAAAGGATTAAAGGAAAAGCGGCGCCATTTTTCCCGCTGCCCGAAGTTCTGTTCCGCAATGCCCGCAAGATAATTCCTGTAATCCGCCCACACAGGCGCGGGCCAGCTCAAATCCCCCACGCCTGCCGTCCTGACCGCGGCTTCAAATTCCGCCCGTTCTGTTTCAACGTCTACCGTTATCAAATCTATTCCTGAAAACCGGACTTCGGATTTTCTTGCCGCAAGATAAGCTTTCTCAACTTCCGCGCCAAAATATTCTCTAACAAAGATAATGACCTGCTCTTTGCGGCTGCCGATTGTGACCTCCTTCTTGAAACCGGTTGTGTAATCCCAGTCATCAAAAGCAGAGTTGAAAACAGGAAAATCACGGTCCGCATTAGCATTTAAAAAGATAAAAGGCTGGCTTCCGTGCTGCAAAAGCCGCTTGAAATCTGCAGCCTCAGGCGAGGCTGGCTGAGGATTTTTTACATAATCACCCCGAGAGCGGTTGATCCAGTTGCGAAGGGAAATGACCATGGTCGCCCGCTTGGCCTCGTCTTCCATGTCAGCGAATTTTTCCTGGGCCTCAGACAACCCGCGTGGATGGTCAGTGCCAAGACCTTTGCTATGGTCAGTCATGACAATTGAAGCGGCATTCAGGCCCGATGCGAGAGCCCGGATCCGGTCTCTTTCTGTATAATATTTAGTCGTAAAAGCCGAAGGAATGCGCCATTTCAACAGCACAAAACGTGCTTTTTTCAGTTCCGCCCGGGGTTCTTTAAGAAGCACCAGGTCTTTCTGGTCTTCTGCCGTCAACTCCACAATTCCCAGTTTTTTCCGGATCGCGGGCGTCAGGACCGGGAAAAATTCCGCCAGGCTCAGGTTCTGCCATAAAAGAACCGGCCTGTCCGCCATGCCGGCCTCATCTGCCCAGACGCGGATCCTTTCTATTTCACCAAGCGCGTAAAGCGCTGAAGGTTTTTCTTTTTCCGCAATCTGCTGGACGGAAAAATAATTCTTTCCATGATGATGATAAGGCGAAAGCCGGAAACTATTCGCGAAAGATTGCAGGTCCGGAAAAGTGTCCCGACGGACTTCAGACCGCCCGGCTTCCCGCTCAAGCGTTTCAAGCGCTTCACCAATTTTTTTCCAGGTCAGATGTTCCGGTTTCCCAAAACGTTTGGTAAATTCCTTCTCCCAAGCGTGATTGTCCCCAGGAGACAGCAACTGCGCGGCCATATCAATCAGGCTTTCATTACGGTCAGAAACAACGGTCGGGTTCGCGGGTCCCGGCGGGCGGACATCGAGATCGATTAATTTTAACTCGCCGGTGTCTTTATTCCGCAGAACATTGGGAATCAGGTCATGATAAATCAAAGGAGCGCCCGTTTTTTCGATGCCATATTTTTCAATTGCCGAAAGCCAGGTGTACAAAACCCTCAGAATGGTAAAAATTTCCAGGTCAGTCGCTTCATCCGGCAGGCTCTCCTCCAAAGGCTGCCACTTTTCCCTGTCAAAATACTCGAGGACCTCATAGTTTAAGACCAGCGCCTTCGCTTTTTGAATGACACTCACACTTCCCTGCTCATAATATCCAGCCAGGAAATCAAAAGAATGCCCTTTAAGAAGCCTGTTTTGCGTCCCGATTTTAGGATTGTTGTCCGCCAATTCCTCATCTGCGATAGCGACTTTAATGGCGACCCGCTGCCCGTCTGAATTCCTCTTTCCATAATAAACTTCCGATGTTCCTCCCCAGCCTTCAACCTCACCGCGAATAGCATAACCTTTGGCCGCGAATGCCGCCTGGATCTGCTCTGGAACAGACTTTTCATCTGACCGCACTTCGGACTTGAGACCTGAGGCTTCCTTGACCTGCTCATCCACCGTTCGCGTCTCCGAACGCTTCGGGAAAATAAGACGCACGATCTGACCGATGGGCTTTCCTCTGGAATCCAGAAGTGGAAAGTTGTAAATCCCCTGGTCAGTAAAATGCTGTGGATCCACAAACCTTCCATAGTAGCGGCCGTAACCTTCACGATTTCCGTAGAAACCTTCAGCCACGCCTGCGGGAAGTTTTCCATACCTGCCAAAATCAATCGGGTCACGGCCTTCGTCAATCAGATCGACAATCGCGTTCTGGCCGTCGGGGTTGATTTGCCAGCGTACCACCACAAGTTTTTCGGGATCACTGTGATTGCCCCACACAATCGCGTTTTTGGCGGCTTCGTAAAAAGAAGTCAGCGGCACGAATGGCCCAAGTCCCTTGAATATGATCTTGTCTTCAACCCGATGGAGCAGCGCCCTGTCCTTTTCCGTGTTCAATTCTGTCCGTGCGATGACCAGCGCATTCACAGGGCCTTTGTCCCTCTGCACGGCCTGAAGAACATCCTTGGGCTCCCGGCTCCGGTCATAGACAAGGAATTCGGCTCCAATAGCCTGAATCCAGTTGTGCAGCGCGGCCCGGATAAAATCTTCTTTTTCAGGGAATGGAAACTTCCGCGCTTCGGAGCGGAGTTTGAGCAGGTCCGTGGATGCAGCTTCAAGATTTGTTTCCGATTCCAGGCTTTTATAAAGCTGCAAAGCTTTGGGATCACCGGAAAGCCGTTGGAGCGCTTTCAATAAAATATGTTTTCTTAGCCGTGTTTCATAGGCCAGCATGTAATGACCCGCCATGTTGAAACTTCCATACTCTCTGAGTTCAGGGAAAATGGCCCTCACCTCCGGTTCTTTCGCAAGAATGGCCGCGAGACCTTCCATGACGCTGCGCCATTCCGCGGGCATGATAAAAGCCGATTCCTGGAAAAAATTGAAAAGGATCATGGTTTCCGGATCAAAAACACCAGCGGCTTCATAAGCTTCACGGGCCACTTCAAGAGTCAGTGCGGAATAAAAAGTGAGCCGCCAGTCTTTCAGACGGTCAAACCACGCCTGAGGATTGCCTTCATAATTCATGGATTCATACTTGAGCAGCAGCTCCAGCATTTTTTCCGCGGCTTCGTCCACGCTTGAAATCTTCCGCGTTTCCGAGCGCGGAGCCGCGGCGGGACGAGAAGCATAGCCCATGCGCCACAAATCGAGCTGGACGCGGCGCAGTTCCGCGCCCTCGAGTGCGTGCGCAGCAAAACCGGTGACAGGGACCATGTCGCCGCTTTCATTTTCATGGCCTTCCCAAAGGATCTCATCAAACGAAATACTTTCCGGATTGCTGCGGCCATAAATGCGCACAAGTTTTACAGGTGCCCCGGATTCGATTTTTTCATGGAACGTAATAAACAGTTCCCTGTTTTTAGTTGCCTTGGCTTTACCAAAAGGAACTTCTGTTTTTTTGTTCGCCGCTTCCTTGAAAAGCACCCGCCCGTTGGCAGGCGGCACTATTGTCATGATGGGCAGAGGCGGTCTTCCGGGTTTCCAGTTTCCGTAACGCCGGGGCAATTCCTTAAAAGACGTCAAAAGGCTCTTCGTTTCCAGATCGGCAAAACGCGTGATTGTTTCCGCCGCGGATTTTTCCGGCACTTCCGGGACATCCATCATGACTCTTTTTTCGCCGGGAATTGAAAAGGCGCGGACCGAAACCAGACTTTCCGGCACCAGCCGGTTGTCACCAAGATGAATGTATTTGCCTTTTCCTTCTTCCCGGTACCAGATCAGATTGACCCAATACTTCTCGCCCTTGGCAACACGGAAGGGACTGAGATTTCCGGAAATCCTGGACTCCGCCGGACCCAGGACACTTCTGTCCCAGGGATTGCTGAAATACCACTCGGTAATCCGGGAGCGGTTTGGGTCGACGTTAAAATCCCTGACAAGCGGCCCTTCATAATCATCAAATGCCTTCTTGTCCGGGTTCCAGAAAACGCGCCCGAGCACCGGGCCGCCTGGGCGAAGAGAAACCGCCATAAACTTCCGGTCTTTATAAAGGCCGGGCCGGAACCAGACCACGGGTTTTTTAGGGTCCAGCAAATCCGGGTTGACGCTGAAAGTGACCGATTTTCCTCTTTTACTTTTGCTTGCCTCGGCAGGCGGCATGGTGAAAGCTAAAACACTGAATTTTCTTCTGCTTGTGGGTTTGCCTTTAAGCTTGACGGGTCTTGAGAGGAACCCAACCGGCATTTCCTCACGGGTCCCCAAAAACCAGTCACGGTGTGCATTCTGTATCTCAGGGTTACGTAGCGTGTCCCGGAAAAATTCTCCATTCCAAATTCCCCGGAATTCGGGCTGGGAAAATCCGGCTTCATGCACCGTTAAAACCGGAACGCCATCCGTATTTATTTCCACCGAAACTTCAAAGTAAGTCTCGGGTTTGGCATAACGCTTTCTGGAAAGGTACACATTCAGTTGTTTGCTGGGATCATACAAAATCCGTATCATCCCATGAACGAACCCGCTGGCGCCTCCGGGCTTTTCTTTCCAGATCAAACTTGGCGGAACAATGATTTTTTTACCCGTAAACCAATCGGGGCCCAGACTTGACCTTTTATCAGGCGCCGCGAATGCATAGGCCTTCAATCGTCCTTGGAATTCTTCCCATGCCGGAACAAGCCCAGTCTGATCGCTCGTTGTGAATGCCTGCCACAGTCTTTTGTTTTCCGCGGCTTCTTCCGCGTCTTTCTTCCGCTGCTCCCTGTTCAATTGTTTAATCCTGGCCACTTCCCTGTCTGCCGCGGACCACAGCCGGGCGCCGACAGGATCAACCAGAGTTCTGTAAAGCGTACCTTCTACAGGCGCCGGAAGTTCTGATACAGTCAACGCTCCCAGCAGGATCTGTTCAAACTGGGCCGCGTCTTTTGCCTGCCGCAGAGCGTTCTTTCCGTTCTTGTCGATTTTAACGCGCAGAAGCTGGGGATTGTCCAACGGTTCAAAAGCCGTTTCAGCTGACGCGTTGAGAGCGCGGAAAGTTTTAATCAGGAATTGGCGGCGCTTGATGATTCTTTCCACCGGAATGCCTTCGAAACCATCCACTTCGTCCGGAGACAAATGCCATTGGCCGTAAAAAACTTCTTCTCTTTCGTCAAAGACCGGCGCCGACGGCTTTTCATCTGTAACGGAAACAGGAACCGGGACAGAAACGGCTTCTTCCGGATAAACATTGAAATCAGGGGACTCTTCCGGAGGGTTTGCTTTGGCAAGTTCATTCCAGATGGCCTGCAAAACGGCGGCCAGCGCCTTGAAACGCGTGAGCGTTTCAGCATCCTCCCGGACGGAATCAAAATTTGCCCCTCGCATGTAAGCAATAATTGCGGAGATATCGAGCTGCACAGCACGCGCACGCGCCAGATCACGCTCAGTCGCTTCGCCTTTGTATTCAAACTCATGCGCGACCATCCACTGGAGTTCGGCCAGATTGCCATCATTGCCATCCCCCGTAATATATTCAATCGCGTATTCCGGAATTTCATAGGCAGCCGCCGTATCAGCGTCGTCTTCATACATTTCAAATCCGTCCCGCACCAGGTTCAGCAGACTTTCAGCTTCCCTGATTTTTTCCCAGAAAACAGACCGGACCTCCGATTTCAGGGCGGGAAGATTTTCGCGCGCAATACCTTCCTGGGCGTCGAGAGCCTTATCCCAAACCTGGACCTGTTTTTTTATTTCATCAATACCGGAGGCGGCGGCGAAAGTGTCTGCCTTGCCCATGGTCTGGTGAAGGCCTCGCAGAGCTGACCAGGCAGCCGGATAATCCTTTTTGCCGTTCAACTTTTCGATTTGATCAAGTTTTTTAGGAATTTTTTTCTGATAGCTGAACCATTCCTTTTCAAGCTTCTGCTGGGCGGCCTGGGCATCCGTCAATTGGCGTTTGGTGGGATTGAATTTCACATGGTTTGCCAGCCGGTCATCATTGACCGTGTCGGCCCTGACTGCGCTATAACCAGTGGTTTCAAAACCGGGTTGTTGGAGCAAAAGCAGATAAAGACTCATGAGGGTCAGGGACCAGAAACTTTCATCGAGCAGCTTCACCAGCATGGCTCTGCGCTCAACTGAATTTTACTCATTCCGCGGCTCGGCGCGGTCCTCGACTTTCAATTTTGGATGCGAGGCCAGCTTGGGGTCTTTCTTGCAGTCATTGTAAATGGCCGAGGTCCCGATCTTTTCATATCCAGGCTGCTTCCGCGCCCATTTCCACAAATCATAAGGCGTAATCGCCTTTCTCTTTCTCGTCAACAGCCCGTCCAGAAATTTCAGCAGCATGGCGCGGCGCAATTTCAAACTTTTCTTATCCGCAACTACAACGACTTTGCGGTCAAGCCCTGGATGATTGTCAAAACGCGCGTCGCTCAAGTCCTGGTCCACAAGCTTCTTTTGAATCTTTTCGTAGCCTTGACGCCGGCGTAAAAGCGCGGTTAGTTCTTTGGGTGTAATTCTCTGACTCCGTCCCGCAGTCTCATCCAGAATTCCCAACTCGATTTTCTTCCTTGTTTCGCGCTCAGCGCCTGTTGACCTGCTTTTTTCAATAAACACAACTTTAGGGTTACCGGAAAGTTCCGGAGAGTTTAAATCGTGGTAAAGAATATGGCCCTTTAGTTTTTTATACTTTTCATTCCGCCGCACGATTTTCAGAAGCTCCTTGGGCTTTATGGGATCAGCCAACCCATCCAGGATTGCCTTGATATACCCGCGGCGTTCCGCAGCCTCTTCTTCAAGTTTGCTCAGCTCTCGAAATTCCTTTTTTACCCCGGCACGCGCCTCGGAACGGGTCGCCTGGAATTCTTCATAAAGATATTTTTCCGCGTCTTCCACGCCCTTCAGCACAGAATCTCCGCTTAGTGAAAACTTGCCGAGCATCTGGTTGATGACAAGAGAGTAGGTTCTCGTCACTCCTCCGCTCAGCAGCATCAGGTCATAACTAAAATCATCCAGCGGGTTGACCTTTCTCAGGTCCCCGCGGTCCACCAGCACCAGCTCGCCATTGGAACGGAAACGGAAATTATCAGGCCACAAGCGGTCCGGGCTTCCTACCGCGAGATCCTGAATGCTCAAACCAGAACGCCAGAGTTTCATGCCTATCTTTGTGAACCGGAAAGCAAAATCTCTCTGGCCCTCCCTTTCCAAGACATTTTCAGAGACCAAAGGACCGTTAATATACTCTGACAAAATAGCGTAAGAAGGGATTTCAACACCGTTAACTGAAAAAGTCACACGATAACCTTTTTCAAGAAGAGGCACGGCAGGCGTTCCGTCAAGCTGATGGCCCAAAATAACATCCGACCGGACAAGACGGTCTGTGCTTAATTTGACCCACTCAGGAACACTTACAAACACACCCTGCTTCCAGACAAATTTTCCAAGCGGTACTTTCAGGGCTTTTTGTTTGCCGCGATCACGGACCAGAAATACATCCCCCTGCGTACCCCGGCCAATCATACCTTCATAGACCAGCTCGGGATCAATATGCCTGACCAGCATGCGCAGCTTGCCTTCTGTCGGCTGCTGTCCTGGCTGAATGACAATGGTGTTTTGGACTACGGTCAGCGGAATGTCAGAGGGCCATGATTGCGATTTATCGCTCCTTGCCTCGGAGCGTTTAAGCCGGTCGCGCACATAAGCAGATGAAGACGCGATTGAAACACCGATTTCAAGGGCTGCATTTTGAACCGCACGAAGTTCCGCGCGGTAATAAACCCGGTCCGCAAGCACCGCGGAAGCGGCAAGCTCCGGCTTTTCCTGGTGCGCCCTTCCCAGCATGATCTGGCGGTAAAGTGTGTGGCTCAAATCTTCGCCGCTCAGGCGCGGAAGAATGGATGCGTAACCTGTGCCGGATTGACGAAAAAAATCAGCCATTGCGGAGGCATGAAAGCCGCCCGTGACCAAAATGACCGGCTTGTCTGCAGTGCGCAGCCCGGCCTGAATGTTCCGCCAAAAAGCGTCTTCACGTTTTCCCTGGGCCTGATAAAAACGAACAGCCGCCCGTGCCGCAGAAAGGACTTCCTGACCCGCAAGGTTATCCAGCTCTTCGATTTTGAAATCATTCCATTCCTGGCGGGTCAGCTTGTCGTTCTTGCGCAAATGGGCCAGATGCTCG
>CAZKMJ010000058.1:2987-12534 GCA_964553835.1 uncultured bacterium | reverse complement strand
CCGACCAGAAGGAATGGTAAATCTGCGTGAAGCCGTAAAAAAACAGCAGATAAGGCACCTGCACCAGCCGGTCCGCGTAGCTGTAAAGGCTGATGCTGCCCGCGCCCATATGAGCGGCAAAATAAGGGTCCGTCAGAGGGATGATGCTTACCGCGACAAGTGCCAGCACCTGAAACCCTGTTTGATTAAAAAATTCCATGATTTTTTTAAATTCACCGAATGGCGAGCCCAGACGGACCTTCCCTTCCCTCGCCAGCAGCAGATGAGCACCCATCCAGCGCAGGATTTCCCCCGCGCAAAAACCCGCGGTCAGGGAATGAATGCCGAGAGTTTCCCGGCCAAGCAGAAAAAAAAGAGTCATGGTAATGGTGCGCAGGAGCGGTGAAATGGCGGGAAACCAGAAATTCTTGCGCGCGTAAAAATATCCCTGGTACGCGGAAATCAGGACCGCCAGCCACAGGCCAGGCAGCAACTCGACATAAAGCCTGAAAATCAGGGCCGCGTTTCCCGCTTTTAGGACCAGGGGGATCAGAAATGCCAGACCGAAGCTCAGGAACATGGCAGCCGGCAGTCCAAATCCAAGCGTTCCCGCAGTAAACGAGATAGAGCGGTCCCTGTCTTCCTTGCGGGCAATAATAAAAGGCACCAGAGAGGCCTCGAATGCCTGCGCGAAAATATTCAGCAGCGCGAAAATGATGGAGTACGCGAAAAAGAACGCGTCGGTTTCCGGTCCCGCGCCCATGAAAAGCGCGACCAGGAAAGGTACCAGCACGCCGCCCGCGCGGCCCAAAAGCACCCAGAGCGTGGTTGAAATGAAAGGTTTCTTGCTCATTTCTGTGTCCTGACTTTCAGCGGGCCGCATTCCACAACTCCCGGCTCAGAAACATCTGTCAATAAAACGCGCCCGCCACCGGAAGTGGGAAAAACCGCGCGATAAATTTTCCAGTCCGGAGACGTGACATGCCATGCGCCTATTTCCGTGCTCCGGTCCCCTTCCGCGATTCTCATCCGGACATGGGCACCGCCGGCTTTTTTACTTTTCATGACAATTTTGATTTCCACAGCTCCCGGCATCAGATTAAGCCAGAGCTCCCGCTCGGCTTTATAAGAAGAGCGGGACTGGATCTGTTTTATTTTATCGTCAATTTCTTTTTGCAGGTTCTTGTCCATTTCCTTGAGGAACAGAAGCTCTCTCAAATCCGGGTTTTCTTCTTTAAGCGCGGGTTTCAGGATTTTAAGCGCGGTTTCTTTCTGCCCAAGCCGCAGCCAGGAATCTGATCTCCATCTCCTTGTTTTAGGGTCCGTTTCATCCCAGACCTGTACCGCCTGCTGAAATTTCGCTCTCCGGTAGGCCCAGAGCCCCTGAAGGTAGGAATTGGCCGTTTCTTTGACAGGTTTTTCAAGCGCGTCCAGCTGGGTCTGCGACAGGGCCGCTTCATCCGGCTCAAGCAATTCCGTAAGCCACTGCTCCGCCCTGTCACCTCCTCCAGAAAGCAGCATGCCGATCTTGGCCTCGCTTAATTCCTGCCGCCTCCACCAGGCCTGCTGAAAAAGAGCATAAGCACTTTTCAAATCGCTCTTCAGGAAGAACTTTTTGGCTTCCACGCATTTTTGATCATATTCGGCCTGGCTCAGGGCCAGAAAATCAGCCTGGATTTCACGGCGAAATTCCCACAACCTGTTTTGGTCCAGGAAATTCGAAAGCACATGATAAGAAGCAGCGTCGCGCGGCGTCATGCTTTTCAGGAGTTCAAAATCCCCAGTCCTGCGCCACAAAAATTTCAAACCAGACTCCAGATAAGGTGAAGGATGACCTGGATAATGCGCCGACAGGCTGAACCGGAGTTTTTCCAGGTCATGGTCCGGCGAATAAACAGCCGCAAGATATGAAACCCAGGCGCTTGAAGGCTCCCGTTTCAAAGCTTCATCAAATGAGGCTTTTACTTTCTCAGGAGTTTCTTTGAGGGCTTTATACGTCAGGGCCAGATACACCCAGCCGCGCGCGTCATGAGGCATCTGGCGCGTATAAGCAGACATTTCTGCTTCTGCCGTTTTAAAATCCTTCATTTCATAGGCGCTCCGCCCGGCCGCGAAATGAAGCGCCGGTGCTGGTCCGATTTTTAAACCCATTTGGGCCGCGGAAACTGACGCGGAAAAATCCCGGTTCAAATAAGCACGCTGGGACTTGTAAAGTTCCGCTCCGGCCCAGGCTTTTTGAGCGCAAAGCAAGGCAAGCGCAAAGCAGGCAATGCGGATGCCATTCCTGGTAACTGGTTTTAATGCTCCGCTTTCCCGGGAACGGCCAGTGCCATGGAGAACGGCCAGGAGCGTGAAAAACCACAGCACTTGGGAAAGAAGCGCGAAATTGAAATCCGCTAGGCCATGAAGAAGGATGGCGCAAAGGCCGCAGCCCGCCCCCCAGCTGACCGGTGAAGAAATACGTTGAAGAGACTCTGTAAGAAATTTTAAAAACCCGCCGGCCCAGAAAACAAACGCGGGCACACCAAGACCTGCCGCCAGCTCGAGATAGTCCTGGTGCGCGTGGGTCCAGCCCATAAGCAAAGCGCTGGACTGAAAAGGCGGAAAAGAACGCGCGAATGTTCCGAGACCGGTCCCAATCCAGAAATGATTCTTGATCATGCCGATGGTATCTTTCCAGACCAGCTGCCGCCCGCCTGCGGACTGTTCCCACAGGTTGGGCGATGGAAAGCGTGCCGCCAGCTGGGGCAGTGCCAGATAGACAGCAACGGCCGCTGCCACAGCACCCATTCCCCAAAACCAGGGGTCGGGCAGCCATGATTTATTGATTTTCCGGACAGAAAAACCCGCTGTCATGGCAATCGCGAATGAAATCAGGCCCATGCGGGATCCGGTTTTAATAAATCCCGCCAAAGTCACAAAGAAAAGAAAAGAACAGAGCAGCGAATTTTTCCGGTCTTTGGCTTCCAGATTTTTAAGTAAATAGCCCAACTGGACTCCCATCCCCATTTCCAGAAGCCCGGCCAGGTGATTGCGGTTTAGAAAAGTGCCGGTGGCAAAACCCTGGTGTGTCTCCTGATGACGCCAAAGCACCCGGTCAATCCCAAATGTAGTCTGTATGAGTCCATAGCAGGCTTCTGCGAATGCAACCCCAGCCGCGGCCTTAAAAAAAAACGTTTTTGACCTGTCCGGCAGGCTCTGGAGAAGTAGAAAAACGGCTGCGCAGGCCAGCCATTTTAAAAATTCCAGTTGGACGGTGGAAGGGTCCTGGGACATTTTGATGGATTGCAGAAAAAGAACTGCGCCCAAACCCGCGCATACGGCAAGAAAATAGTGCGGCAGGCCGCGAAAATGAATAAGCGCGTCTGGAAAAGCAAGAAGAAGCAGGAAAACAGCGAGGCAAAAAACCATGGACGACCAGGCATGTGCCAGGCCGAAAAAGACCGGAGAAAGCGTAAAAACAATCGCAAGCCCGGTTTGCAGGACTTTCAGGCCCGCTTCACCGTTTGGCTTGAGCATCACCATATCCGTAATAATACTGGTGATAGTAATAATCCTTCTGACGGACACTGACGCGGTTGATGACGACGCCAAGCACCTTGATTTCCGGAGCGCTGAAGCGGCGTTTCAGGTAGCGAAGGTGCCGCTTGTCGGTTTTCTGATAGCGAGTGACGACCACGACTGCATCAACGAACTCACTGACCACAGCCACGTCAGCCACGGGGAGGTACGGTGCGTTGTCCAGGAGCACAATGTCGTAATTTTTCTTCAAATTGTCCATGAGCTTTTTCATGGAAGCAGAGCCCAGAATTTCCGTTGGGTGCTCGGAAGACGAACCGCACGGCATCAAATCAAAACCCAGACCACCCACGTCCTTGAGGATGGCTTTTGAGAAATCCACGTCCCCTTCCAGGACATCGGCCACGCCCGGTTTGGCGGGCACTTCAAGCACCTTGTGAATCCGGGGCTTTCTCAGGTCAGCGTCCAGCAGGATGACCTTTAAATGGTTTTGGGCGAATGCGGCCGCAAGATTCAGGGCGATACTGCTTTTACCTTCGTCCGGATTCGGGCTGGTGACCAGGATGGTACGCGAGCCCGGCGTATGGCGCAGCCGAAAAAGAAGCGCGGTACGAAGAACGCGGATGGATTCTGCGGCCGGTGTATGCTGATTAGAATTAAAGAAAATTTCTTTTTTTCCGCTTCCTTTGAAATCATTTTCAGGGACAATACCGAAAAGCTCCAACCCCATTCCCTTTTCAATGTCTTCCGGGATTTTCACGGAGGAATCCAGATATTCAAGGAAAAACGCCAGAAATACACCGCCGATGAAACCGATAAAGCAGGCGGCCAGGAAATTGACCAGCGGCTGGGGCTTGAAAGGCCGCGCGGGCGGCGCGGCGCGGTCCACCACAATGATATTGCTTGCCTGGGTCTTGGCTTCACTCATGGTTTCCTGCAGGCGCTTCAACAGGGACTTGTAAATCTGCCGGGAGCTGCTGGCTTCACGTTCCAGCTCCTGATAATCCAGCGCGTCACGGCTTAAATTCAGCGTCTTGTTTTCTTCTTCCTGGATCTTTCCTTGAAGGCCTTCGATCTCGGAACGGATATGGATCATGCGCGGGTGCGCGGGCAAATAGCGCTTGGCCAGCTTGGCCTCTTCAGCCTGCACTTTAACCAGCTCCAGCTTGGCGTCCTGGATGAATTTATCTTTTTCATGGATTGAGGGAATACTGACCAGCCCTTTTTCTTCCTTGTACTGCTGCAGGTTCTTTTCTGCCGCGCCGACTTTTTCTTTCAGCTCTCCCAGCTGTTTTGAAATCAGTTCCGTGGCCTGAGTGGAAAGAAGGAAACGCTCTTCCAGGTTCCTGCGGATGAAAAGTTCCACAAGCCGGTTGGTCAGCTCCGCGGAACGGGCAGGATCGGGATGAAGCACGCTGACTTCCACCAGCCGCGAATTACGCAATGGGTTGATCCTAAGCATGCTCCGGATGAAAACGTCTTCGGGTTCAGGGGTGGTCAGAAAACTGCCAAAACGCTCTTCGAGTTTGGAAATGCTTTTAAGTTTCTGGCGTGTCTTGCCGGCCAGCCTGCCCGCGAAATAGGGATCCTCTTCCATTTTTGAGTCCTTGATCAACTGTTTGATCAGGGACTTGCTTTTAAGCATCTGATACTGGGTCTGGTAATATTCCGTGGCTGCGGCGTCCATAGCCATGACTTCCTTGAAATCGACGACGTTAGGATTTTCGCGTTCAATCAGTATGGTGGAAGCAGCGCGATATAGAATCTGCTCGGAAAGAGTAAAGAACACACCGAAGCCGATCACAGCTACGAAAAACAGGAAAAACGGAATGCGGCGTTTTCTCAGGACATACAGATAGTCCTGCAAATGGACTTCGTAATGGTCTGCAGCCATTAGAAGAAACTCCTGGGGACAATCACACGGTCATTGGCCTTGAGCTCTTTGTCTTCTGACACGTCCCCTTTTTTGGTAATTTTCTGTACGTCGACCTCGAAACCGGTTTCAACGCCGTCCACTTCACGCACAATCTTGACCCTGGCCGGGTTCGCGACGTCCGTGAAACCACCCGCCAGCGTGATGGCCTGGAAAACCGTCATCTTTCCATAAAGAGGAAAAGAGCCGGGTTTTTTGACTTCACCAAAAACATAAACGCTGCTGAATTCCTTGACGAAAACCGTGACCTGCGGACTTACGAGATATTTTTCTGCCAGCTGTTTGGTCAGCTGGGCTTCAAGCTGAGAAACGGTCAGGCTTGCAGCTTTGATTGTGCCAAGAAGCGGAAATGAAATCGTGCCGTCGGTCAGCACGCGGACTTCTTTGGTCAGGTCATCTTCCTCATAAACTTCGATCTGGAGCAGGTCGCCCACCCCAATCTTGTAATTCTGCTGGTTTTCGTCAGCTGAAAAAAGGGGCGTGGAGGGCTGAAAGCAGAGGTAAATGGCAAATAAAAAAAGGGCGTTTCTGAAGGTTTTCATATCTGATTTATTAACGGCAAAACCGGAAAAAAGATGACCCTTAATACGCCAGCCGGGACGTCAGGGAAACGACATGGTCCTTGTATTCCTGGTCGTTGAAATTGGAGCTGCGGGTCGTGAACTGGTAGGCAAGCTCCATTTCCAGCCAATCCGTCCAAAGGTACCGGAGACCAGGGTTAATGCCAAGGAGGCCGTCATGGCGGTAAGCGGTCAGGTCCCCAATAGTCGAACGTTCGGCGTAGCGGTGCCATGCCAGCCAGGCGTCGGTAAAAACCTGCCAGCGAGGACGGAACGTGTACAGGTAACCGCCGCCCAATCTGTGCTCTTTGTAATAATTGACGTCACCAAAAGTGGCTTCGATCGCTTCCCTGTCAAAAAAGACATGCAACTTGAGGTTCTGACGGGCCTGATATTCGATACGGCTCTTCATGACCCATGAATAAAAATCAGGCTCTGAATCCGCGATATAATTGCGGAATTGCGGGCCAATGCGGACCTTGACGACCAGGTTGGGATATATCTCCCCTTCAAGGCCGGCACGGACCTGATGGATGGTGGCGTTACGCAGGAAAGTATTGGGATAATCAATGAAGGCCATCTGGTAATCTACCAGCGCTTTCAGGCGAGCGAACAGATCGTAATAAATGACTCCAGTCCACTCATTGACCTTAAAATTCAGCGGATAATCAGCATGCCGGCGATACTGGCGGAGGAAATGGCGGTAACCGGTTTCAAAAGTCATCCGCTTCCATTTATAGCCGATCTTGGGGTTGACCGTATTGTCAAACCTGGGAATGCGGTTGGTAAATGTGGTTCCGGCACGGTCGGAAGTTTCAATCAGCTCTTCGTAGATATTGACGTACCAGTCCGGAAATTTAAAGTCCGCCAGGGCGAAAAAATTCTGGTTCTGATCGGTCTGGTCGCTTCGCTTGACGAAATTTTCGAAGTCGGCCTCATACCCCACTGAAATCTGGTGCTTATCGATTGGAAGTTCAACGATGGCGCCAGGACGTATATTAAAAATCACGTCTTCCCGGGCGTCTGTTTTTTCTCCCAGAATATTGCTGTCATAGGCTGCCCTTGCGGTCAGGCGGGGATGGATGCGGACCGGTCCGGCTTTTAAATTACCGCCGGGATTTGTTTCCACAAAACGTTTTTCGCCGAATTCCTGGACAGCGTCCTTCAAACGGTATTCCGCGTGCAGGGTACCGGGAAAAAAAAGACAGACTGCCGCCAAAGCGGCGAGAAACCTCGTTTGCGGGGTTTTACTGCGAGACACTTGCCTCGATGCTCCTGCTGTCCGGTTCCGAAGTAACGGGTTCTACCGGAGTTCCCAACTCATCTGTAGGAGCGGCCACGGGCTTGGCCTTGTTCAGCTGAACGACGTTCAACTTTTTTTCCGAACCGGCAGGGACGTCCGATTCTTCGCCGGAAATTTCGCGCAGGTGCGCAGTCCCTGCCACCACGGTCAGAAGACCGCCGGTCTGGCTGCACTGGAGGATCGCGGTGCCGCCGCCGGAAACTTCGGCTTCATTGCCTCCGCAGGCAACCCGGACTTTGTCATCCGGGCCCACGGTCACTTTGAAAGTACCTTCAAACACTTCAAGAGCCGACTGGCTCTGAATTTCAGGGATGGCTTCGCCTGCATCGACAAGCTTGACGCTGCCGTCAGGCTGGGTAATCAGAAGGCTTCCCTGGACAGAATCAACGGTAATTGCAGCAAATGCAGGAAGAGAAAACGCGAAGAGCAAAAGAAAAAAAACTGCCGTTTTGTTTTTCATGGCTTTTGTCCCTTTCAATGTGTCCAGAAAGTCATAGGGGCGAGTCTTGCTCGCCCCTATGATAAATCAACCAGTCTTCTTTACAATCCTTTTTTACGGATTAAATAGGAGCTTGCCAGTTCCCCCAGTTAATATCCAGCTCAAGGTTCGTGGCCGGACCGCCATCCAGGACAAGGGCAATGCTCTGGACTTTGGTGGTGTCAATTTCGTCAAACGCGCTGATAGGAATGTTCCAGCGCTTGGCCTGGCTGACGATATCCGCCAGACGGACCCTGTCTTTCTTGCCATTAATATCGGTCACTTCCAGGTAGATACTTGAGAGAGCCGTTCCAAGGTTGCTCAACTCAAGGACCATGCCGTTTGAGAACGCGGTATTGAGATTAATGGTCTCAATAACCGGGTTCTGCGCAGTGCCCGTGGTCGGATCATCGTAATTAACGAACACACCGCCGAAGGAATTGGTGTTCGGCAGGTTGAACGTCAGGTGCGCGTTGGTCTGCGACGTGATGTCCGCCTGAACAGACGCATTCTGCGAAGCAAAGGAAGTCAGCTCAACAAGAGCACCCGTGCTGGTCACTGGAAGCGGTGTGATGTTCGGGTTGTTCACGTCCGGAGAGAAGGACGGAACGAAAGCGAACTTGCCCCAGTTGTAGGTGAAAGATTCGCCAACGTGCTGGCCCTTCACCACAAGCGCGAGACTCTGGATCTTGGTAATGTCAATCAGAGCGCTGTCAAAGAGAGACGTCAAAATCTTGAAACGCTTCTCAGTGCTGCTGATGCCGTTAAGCCTGATGCTGTAGCGACGGCCCTGATCATCCGTGGCATCCAGGAAGATTTCCGTGATCGTTGAGCTGCTCAAACCAAGAACAATGCCGTTCGGGAACGACGTGCTCAGGTTGATGGTCTCAATGACCGGGTTCTGCTGAGTGCCGGTGGCAGGATTATCATAGCTGATAAACGCGCCGCCAAATGACGTGGTGTTGTACAGGTTCATGTCAACATGGCCCGCGGTAGCGGAAGTAGCGACCGCGTTCGCGTTGCTGTAATCGCCCGCTCCAGGATTATTGCTGGAGAAACCGATCAGCTCAGGGCGGTTGCCGGCATAGTTCGCCGGGACCGTCGTGGTGGCCGGATTGCTCGGATCAGAGTTGACCGTCGGAGTGAAGCCAAACAGGCCCCAGTCCACGTTCAACCGCTTGCCGATCAACTGACCTTCGCCCACAACCGCGATGCTGACGATTTTGGTGATATCCACTTCGTCAAACTGCGACGTAAGGATCTTCCAGCGCTTGCCGGTCGGTTCAATTTCAATCAGATACACTTCATCAACGCGGCCATTGGCGTCGGTCACTTCAAACTTGACCTTGGTCAGCCCGGTGCCGCCGTTATCGAGCCCAAGCACGATACCATTCGGAAACTCGGTAGAGAGATTAATAGTCTCAATAACCGGGTTCTGCGCGGTGCCTGTGTTCGGGTTGTCATAGTTGAGGAAGAAACCACCGTACGAATTGCTGTTGTACAGGTTCATGTCGACCTGGAAGAAGGTCGGTGACAACATGGTGACGCTCGAGTTGCTGTAATCACCGTTGTTCGGGTTGTTGCTCGAGAACGCGGTTGGATCCACGCGGTTGCCCTGGCTGTTGTTCGGGGCAAACGTGATGTTCGGATTGCTGCCATCAGCCGGGAGCGGAGGCACGAAACCACCAAACTGACCCCAGTCAATGTTCAGCTTGCCATCGATCTGACGGCCCACATACACAAATGAGATCGTCTGGATCTTGGTCACATCCACG
>CAZKMJ010000058.1:0-2887 GCA_964553835.1 uncultured bacterium | reverse complement strand
CAGGGTTGGTTGCATCCGCGGGCTGAGGAGCCGCGAAATTGCCCCAGTCCACATTCAGACGGCCATTGATATGACGGCCTTCAACCACAAGCGAGATCACCTTGATCTTCGTGCGGTCCACTTCGTCAAACTGGGAAGCAAGAATCTTCCAGCGCTTGCCAAAGTCTTCAATGCCCGTCAAGTAAACTTCGTCCACACGGCCATTGACGTCCGTCACTTCAAGCTTGATCTTCGTGATATCAGACCCTCCGTTATCAAGACCAAGCACGATCCCGTTCGGGAAAACCGTGTTGATATTGATCGGAGTGGTGCCGTAATCAATGTACGCACCGCCAAAAGAGGTGGTGTTGTACAGGTTCATGTTGATCTGCTGGAATGTTTCAGAGAAAGGCGTCACAACAGACGTGCTGAAATCACCGTTCTGCGTGTTGGTGCTGGCAAAGCCCGTCAGCGCCGGCTTGTCAAGATCACCAGGCGGAGGCGGCACAGGCGTAATGTTCGGATTGGACGGATCCGGAGGAATCGGAGGCACGAAACCACCATATTCACCCCAGTCAATGTTCAGCTTGCCATTGATCTGACGGCCCACATACACAAATGAGATCGTCTGGATCTTGGTCACATCCACGTCATCAAACTGAGAAGCAAGCACCTTCCAGCGCTTACCAAAGTTTTCAATACCACCAAGCAGCACGGTGTCTTTCTTGCCCGTGTTGTCCGTGACTTCAAGCGCGATCTGCGTCACACCGCTTCCACCATTATCAAGGCCAAACACAAGGCCATTGGGGAAAGACGTGCTCAGGTTGATCGTCTCAATCACCGGGTTCTGCGCGGTGCCCGTCGCAGGGTTGTCATAATTAACAAACATACCCGCGTACGAGTTGGAATTGTAGGTCGTGAAATTCAGCGCCGCAAACGTCTGGGAAGAAAGCGTCACAGAAGACGTGCTGTAATCCCCCTGGCCAGGATTGTTGCTCGAAAACGCGCCGTTGTCCGGGCGTTCATTGGCGTAGTTGGCCGGAAGATTCTGGATGGCAGGGTTGGTTGCATCCGCGGGCTGAGGAGCCGCGAAATTGCCCCAGTCCACATTGACCTGACCGCCAACATGCTGGCCTTCAATGACAATGGAAATGGTCTGGATCTTGGTACGGTCCACTTCGTCAAAAGCAGAAGTCAGGATTTTCCAGCGCTGACTCCCCCCCGTGATCCCCTTCAGAATAACGTAGTCTTTAACATTGTTAACGTCAGTGACTTCAAACTTGACCTGAGTAATATCAGAACCACCGTTATCAAGACCAAGCACGATACCATTCTGGAACGCCGTAGTCAGATTAACGAACTCGATGTTCGGGTTCTGCTGAGTGCCGGTAGCAGGATTATCATAACTGAAAAACACACCGCCGTAGGAGGTGGTGTTGTAAAGGTTCGCGTCAATGCGCTGATACGTGGTGGAAAAAGGCGTGACATTCACATTGCTGTAATCGCCCTGCTGCGGGTTGGTGCTGGCAAAACCCACAAGCGTCGGAAGATCCTGGTCCCAGCTCGGAAGCGGAGCCGGCGTAATATTCGGGTTGGTGCCGTCCGGGTCGACGTTTGGATCATAGTCAAGGCCGCCGGAATTAATGGTGACAATGCCGGTCAGAGGGGCCTGGCCATCAAACACAAAATTGATTTCCTTAATATGGGTAAAATCAATGTTGGGATTGTTGGCAAGCAGAGCCGTCTTCGGAATGTCCTTCTGCACAAAAGAAGTGCCGACATTCACGATGCGGACTTTAGCAACGCGGTTCAGCGTGTCCTTGAATTCAATAAACATGCAGGTAATGGAAGTTGAAGCGCAAGCCGTATTGTTGCGCTTGATTTCAAAGCTGTACTTAGTCAGAGCGCTCAGGTCGGAGTAACCGGCCGTGGTGGCACCCCAGTTCAACTGGGCACCTACATAGCTGCCGCTGTTGTTAACGTTGTAATCAATGGAAAAATTGGAAGAGCTGGTCTGATTGTTGGTAATAAAACCGTTGGGGTTCTGTGAAGCAAAAGAGGTAAGTTTGGGAAGACCATTGAAAATCGTGGGCGGATCGGAGCGGTACATTTCAAGAAGGACCGGGTCCGGAGTTTCCTGCGCGCGCACAAAATCATAAACAATCTGAAGGGCGGACTGGGCCGGATCATAATAACTTTCGATCTGGCGGATCAAATCCCCCGCCGCAACGATTTCCTGGTTTTCGATGCTGATGTTATCAAAGCTGACAACATTAATCTGGTCTGCATTGTCACGATCAAGGCTGATGACATATTCCTGAACGCGATCAACGCCTTTCGCTTCGGCCTGGCGCTGAGCACCATCAACGTCGTGCAAGCTGGCCCAGGTCTGCCCCTGATCCTGTTTGTGAATGATCAGGCTAGCGGCTTTATCAAGCCACTGACCGAAAGCGTGGGTTGTGCTAAGCGTGTTTGCTTCCTGGCTGGTGAAAAGCAAAATAACACCCTGAACAACCGCGATCCCATATTCCCAGGCCTGCCGTCCCAGTTCGATGAGATTGGAGATTGTAAGTTTTTCAATGGCAGCAACAGCAAAACCTTTGGCCTTGTTCAAATAATCAAGGGCCTGTTCGAAGGTGCTGGGCTGAGGTGCATTATTATTGGTAGAGGTCTCGGGCTGGACTTCATCTAAAACAGATTCACTGGCTTCAACATTTTCTTCCTGAGCGTCCGCGGGGGTAATGACGGCATCTTCTCCGCTCAAAAAGTCCGCGAGTGTCGCGGGAGAAACGGCAGCGGCTTCCTGTTCCGCAATTTTCGCCTGCTGCTGTTCGAGAGTCTGGACTTGCTGCTGTGTCTGCGGATCCACCTCCGGCGCGGACACGGATGCAAAAGAAACTGAAATAAC
>CAZKMJ010000057.1:9559-12658 GCA_964553835.1 uncultured bacterium | reverse complement strand
ACGGAAGAGCCTATCAAAACGCACTATCCTCCTGACCAAGCTAATAAGCTTGGCCGATTACCTTATGAAAGTGTAAGGAAGTTTATTTCTAAATTTGATCACCCTAAATATTTTGAGCCCCAAGAGATAACTATTAAAGGGACATATGGAGATGTTTTGGAAAAAATCCCGCCGGGAGAGAATTATTTTGCTGTAACTGCGAGCCGGGGATATAAAAGCCCTCAATTTGTTGCCGGTAAAAGATTTTGGAGTTTTTTATTAAAACTCCATCCTGAACAACCTTCCTGGACAATAGCGGCTCAGCCAGGCCCTTGGGTAGGCCCTTTTCATTGGAAAAATAGAAGATTGAGAGTTCCTGAAATTGCCGCAATTCAAACTTTTCCGTTTGGTTACAAATTTAGCGGTAGTAGAAGATCTATACAAAAGCAGATTGGGAATGCCGTTCCCCCTTTATTAGGCAAAGCAATGGTTAGCTTTTTAGTGGGGAATTTGTGAAATCTAAGCCTTTAGTTATCAGCCTTTTTTCAGGGTGCGGAGGCATGGACTTAGGCTTTAAGCAAGCTGGCTTTGAGACAATCTATGCAACCGATAGCTGGAATACCGCCTGTGATACATTAAATCTGAATAAAGCAGCGAAGAAAATTGAATGCGCTGACATTCGAAGTGTTAATTTTAAGCAGGTATTAAAAGAGTTTGGCTTAAAAAACATAGATTGCCTAATTGGCGGGCCTCCTTGTCCTGCTTATTCAAAGTCGAGATTTTATTTAAAGGATAAAGCAAGAGCAATGCAGGATGAAAACTCTTTTACGCTAAAAGAATACTTTCGTGCAATTAAAGAGACAAAACCAAAGGTTTTTTTCTTTGAAAATGTGCATGGCTTTATCTATAGGCCGCATCAAGAAGCATTTGAATTCTTAAAGAAAACAAGTGAAGAGTTGGGGTATAAGATTTTTCATAAAGTTGTAAACACAGCTTTATATGGCATACCCCAAACTAGAGAAAGATTTCTGTGTGTAGGCGTGCAAAAGAAAATGATTGATTTTGAATTTCCCGAAGAGACACACTTTGACCCTACCGATGCTTCGACGATAGATCTTTTCAGCAATAAAAAGCCTTGGGTTTGTTGCGGGGAAATTCTTAATGATATAGATTTTATTCTTCCTGAAGATGTGAAAATGAGAGCTGGCTCTCGCCATCATGATTTATTAAAAAAAGTTCCTCCGGGCGACAATTATCTTTTTTTTACTCGAGAGAGGAAGCATCCCAAACCCCTTTTTAAATGGCGGTCGCGCTATTGGTCATTTCTTTTGAAGCTTTCGCCTAATCGACCTGCTTGGACTATACAAGCCAGCCATTCTAATAATATGGGCCCCTTTCATTGGAGGAATCGATTCTTGCGAATTAGAGAAATAGCCCGCATCCAGACTTTTCCTGATTCTTATCAGATTTTAGGCGACTATCGGGATCAGTGGCGACAGATCGGCAATGCTCTACCTCCTTTGATGGCAAAGATAATCGGTGAAGAAATAAAGGCTCAGTATTTTGGGAAACAGGAAGCTATTTCAAATAAAAAATCAGACGCTTTAATAGCGGTATAATATGCCCATTCCGGATTTTGAAAGCATCATGCTTCCATTGCTTTCGTTGGTTAGAGATGAAAAAGAGTATTCTAAGCGGGAAGCTGTAGAAATCCTTGCTCAGAAATTTAAGCTAACAGAAGATGATTTAAAAGAACTTCAACCCAGTGGGCAGCAAGCGGTTTTTGATAATCGAGTTGCATGGGCAAAGGTTTATCTGGGTAAAGCTGGTTTATTAGAATCGACTCGTCGTGGTTTTTTTAAAATCACTCCCCGCGGATTGCAGGTTCTTAAGCAAAACCCCGCTTTTATTAATATTAAGCTGCTAGATCAATATCCTGAGTTTCAAGAGTTTAGAAAGGTCAAAAAAGAGGATAAAAGAAATTTAAACACTGAAATTGAGAAAACCGTGACTCCGGGCGATCTTTTGGAATCGGGGTATCTCAAAATAAGGCAGGATCTTATTCAGGATTTGCTTTCACAGATAAAGAGTTGCTCCCCAGCTTTTTTTGAGAAGCGAGTAGTCCAGTTGTTAGTGGAGATGGGGTATGGCGGATCTCGCAAAGATGCTGGGCAGGCTATTGGGCGCACAGGCGATGAAGGGATTGATGGAATAATTAAGGAAGATAAACTAGGGCTCGACACTATTTATATTCAGGCTAAGAGATGGCAAGGGGTGGTTGGTAGACCGGAGATTCAGAAGTTTGTTGGTGCTTTACAAGGGCAGAGGGCTCGAAAGGGAATTTTTATTACTACATCTGATTTTTCAAAGGAAGCCGCTCAGTACGCATCCTCAATTGATTGTAAAGTAGTTTTAATGGATGGAGAGCAGCTTGCTCAATGGATGATCGATTTGGATTTAGGTGTGGCTAAAACAGCGTCATACGATATAAAAAAAATTGATATCGACTATTTTGTCGAAGATTGATGTTTGTATGTCGGAAATAAGACAATTAACAGAAAAGATTAAAGGATTTGTTCATCAGCGTGATTGGGAGCAGTTTCACAATCATAAAGACCTGGCTCTGTCACTTGTTTTAGAGGCGACGGAAGTGCTGGAGCATTTCCAATGGAAGAAGCCGGAAGAAGTTGAAGCGCACGCGGTGAATTGTAAGGAAGAAATCGCGGATGAACTGGCTGACGTGGCCTGCTACCTTTTTGAACTCGCTGATAACCTCAAAATAGACCTTCCTCAGGCAATTGAAAGCAAACTCGCCAAGAATGCTCTGAAGTATCCTGTTGAAAAATCTAAAGGCAGAATTACGAAATACAACAAATTGTAATGGATCCGGATATCGTTCTTATAGATACAGCTGAGGGGTTGGCGCGTCTGGTGCAGGCGCTTAAGGGGGCGGGGCGTGTGGCGCTCGATACCGAAGCTGACAGCATGCACCACTACTTCGAGAAGGTGTGCCTCATTCAGGTCAGTTTTGGGGGCATGCATTACATCGTTGATCCTCTCGCTGGCCTTTCGCTTACGGAATTCTTTGAAGTCCTCGCCGGCAAGCCTCTTATTCTTCAT
>CAZKMJ010000057.1:0-9549 GCA_964553835.1 uncultured bacterium | reverse complement strand
ATGATCTTCGCATTTTAAAGCGTGATTTTGGTTTCCGGCCCAGCGCGCCGGTTTTTGACACGCTGCTTGCGGCGCAGGTGCTCGGTTTTGAAAAGATCGGGCTCGCGGCTTTGGTGGAAAAGTTTTTTAACGTGGTGCTTTCCAAATCCGCTCAGCGCTCGGACTGGTCTTTGCGCCCTTTGCCTGCCAAGCTGCTGAATTACGCGGCGGGGGACACGAAATACCTGGAACCCATGGCGGACATGCTTCAAAAGAGCCTTGAAGAGTTGGGGCGCGCGGACTGGCACCGGGAATATTGCGAGCGGGTCGTAAAAAATCTGGATACTCTGGAAAAAGCGGCGGCGGACCCGGAAAATGACTGGCGGGTGAAGGGCTCCTCCAAGCTACAGCCGGAGGAGCTTGTTTTTGTGCGTGAGCTTTGGAAATGGCGGGACACGGAAGCGCGGCGCAAGGACCGGCCGGCTTTTATGATTCTGCGCAATGAAGATTTGATTGAGCTGGCGTTGTGGCAGTCCAAGAACCGGCAGGCGCCGCTTAGCGAGGGGCCTGTGTTTGTGAAGCGGTTCAAGGATGAGTTGCGCTCGAAGCTGGAAGGCGCGCTGAAGACCGCGCTCAACACGCCGCCCGCACAATGGCCCGCGAGAAGTCCGAAAAGGGAATGGTTCAAGGTGCGGGTGGATGAAGACAAGCTCGAAACCTTGTCGGCTTTCTGCAAGAAGGCGGCGGAGGGGCTGAAGATCCAGCCGTTTATCCTGGCGCCGCAGGCGGTGCTGGAAACTATGGTGGAAAAAAAGCCCCGGTCGGTGGCGGACATGATGCAAATCGGAATGATGCGCTGGCAGGCGGAGCTGCTGCTGCCCGCAGTGCAGAAGATTTAGCCGTGCTTGAGAAGATCCCGCTCGAGCCTCTGATTCTGTTGATCGCGGCCTGGAGCTCGGGCATCAGTCTTTATCTCACCATCGGGATCCTCGGCCTGTGCGGCCATTTCGGATGGCTCGACCTGCCCGGCCAGATGGAAATTTTCCAGAATCCTTTTATCTTCGGCCTCGCGTTTGTGATTTTCGCGGTTGAATTCATCGCGGACAAAATCCCGTTCGTGGATTCGGCCTGGGACGGTGTTCACACTTTCATCCGCCCGCTGGGCGGAATTGTACTGGGCATTCTCGCGGGCTCGGAGCACGGCCCTTTGATTCAAACAGCCTATGCCATGCTGGGCGGCGTGGTCACCACCAACACGCACCTCGCGAAAGCCTCAAGCCGTCTGGCTATCAACACCTCTCCCGAACCTTTTTCGAATATCGCAGCAAGCACGGCAGAGCAAGGGTTTGTGATTTTTGTTTACTGGTTCTTTCTTCAGCACCCCATAATGGCAAGCTTGATTGTGCTGGTGACTCTTGTGATTTGTTTTTTTCTGATCCGGGCCTTCTGGCGGTTTTTAAAGCGCTTGTTCCGGAGAAATGAAATAAAGATCAGCGCTGAGAAAGAGAAGCGCTGAGAAAAGGGTAGTCGGTGTAGCCCTGGGCGCCGGAGGCGTAGAAGGTTTCGGGAACGGGTGTGTTGAGCGGCGCGTTTTTGCGGAAGCGTTCGGGGAGGTCGGGATTAGCCAGGAAAAATCTACCGAAAGCAACGGCGTCGGCTTCGCCTGCTTTGAGCACCTGCTCCGCGGTTTCTTTTGTAAATCCTTCGTTGGCGATGTAAGTCCCTCCAAAAGATTTTTTCAGCTCCGGTCCGATCCGGTTTTCTCCAAGCGATTCGCGCGCGCAAAGAAAAGCGATTTTGCGTTTGCCCAGCTCGCGTGCCACATAACCGAAAGTCGCGAGGGGATTGGAGTCGCCCATGTCGTGCGCGTCTCCGCGCGGCGCCAGGTGCATGCCTACGCGGCCCGGGCCCCACACGGAAATCACGGCGTCGGCAACTTCGAGCATCAGCCGCGCGCGGTTTTCAATGGAGCCTCCGTATTTGTCGGTGCGTTTATTGGTTTTGTCCTGCAGGAATTGGTCGAGCAGGTAGCCGTTCGCGCCGTGGATTTCCACCGCGTCAAAGCCCGCGGCTTTCGCGTTCTCCGCGCCTTTGCGATAGGCTTCGATCACGCCGGGAATTTCTCCCAGTTCCAGCGCGCGCGGCGTTACGAACGGTTTTTGCGGCCGTACCAGGCTGACATGGCCGGCGGGCGCGATCGCGCTCGGCGCCACGGGCTGTTTGCCGTCCAGATAAATGGGGTCTGACATCCGGCCCACATGCCACAGCTGGAGCAGTATGAGTCCGCCGGCGGCGTGCACGCGGTCCGTGATTTTTTTCCAGCCTTCCACATGCGCCCGCGACCAGATGCCCGGTGTATTGGGATAGCCCACGCCCATGGGGTCGACTGATGTGGCTTCGCTGAAAATAATGCCGGCGGGCGCGCGCTGGGTGTAATACTCGGCCATGAGGTCATTGGGCGTGCGGCCGTCCGCGCCTGAAGCGCGGCAGCGGGTGAGCGGCGCCAGGATCACGCGGTGCGGCAGGCGAAGTTCGCCCAGCTGAAGGGGTTCAAACAAAATTGACATTCGACTAACATAAACCAGTGTCTCAAAATCGTAAAATGTTTTTTTCACTTCTTTTGGTATAATGGTTTCCCCATGGATTGCAGGAACTGCGAACAACCTATTGACGATTCTTCTTTTAAAGAAGGCAAATGCGCCAAGTGCGGCGAAGATATCCGTTATGGATCGGAAGGATGTGGCGGGTAACGCGCTAAAAGCCTCGTTTTGATTCCCTCCTGCACATCCTGCTGAAATTTATTTTATTCCATTTGAAGTAAGAAAGACCGTCTTTTAACATGCCAGGTTAAAACTTGACATGAGTACGCTAATAGCGTACTATTAAGGCGGCTTTGATGGAGTTTTTGGAAACAGATATTTTTACCAGGCGTATTCAGCAAATCCTTACCGATGAGTAATACAGCCTGCTGCAGGCTGGCCTGATTGATGATCCTGAGGCTGGCGCTCTCATCCCAGGTGGCCGGGGACTGCGTAAATTACGGTGGTCTGCTGCAGGAAAAGGTAAGCGTGGGGGAGCGCGGATTATTTATTATTATTACCTGGGTGAGGATAAAATTTTGATGATTTACCCGTTCCGGAAGTCAGATCAGCCGGATTTGACTTTTGAACAGCTCAGGAAGATGGCTCAATATGTGAAGGAGGGCAGCTTATGAAAAAACATGAATTTCAGGAATTTATGCAGAGCCTGAAAGAAGCCAGGGAAATTCGCAAAGGTCAGCGGAAGCCCGCCCGGGTTTTCCATTACGAACCTGTGAAAGTTAAAAGTATTCGTGAAAAGTTGAAGCTGACGCAGGCTCAATTTGCTAAAATGCTTTGTGTGAGTCTTGGGACACTGCGGAATTGGGAACAGGGCCGGACTTATCCCGAAGGAGCTGCGATCGCGCTTCTCCGTGTTGCTGACGCAAAACCAGAAGCGGTTTTAGACGCATTGCATGCCGCATAAATAAAAAGGAATGATTTAATGAAAAAGAAAGTGAAAGCAAAGGCAGCAAAACCAGTTAAACGCAAGGCGGCCAAAGCGGCCGAGCCTGAAACTGAAATGCCGGACCTGGTCGCGGTCATGACCAAGTTGACCGAAAGACTGGCGGCGGTGGAAAGCAAAGTCGATCGTCTTCTTAATCAAAATAACGGGCAGAGGCCGCAGCACCAGCAGCACCACCAGCCTCAGCATCATCACAACCGCCCGCAGCAGCCCCAGCACAATTACAATCAGCCGGCGCCTCAGCACCAGCATTCCGGGAAAGTCACTTACCCGGCAGTTTGCGCGGAATGCCGCAAGCAGTGCGAGCTTCCTTTTAAGCCCAGCCAGGACCGCCCGGGTTATTGCAAAGAATGTTTCATGAAGCGCAAGTCGCGTTTTAATCAGGGGAATCACGGGAATACTTCCCATGTCCCGTCCATGCATCAGCCGCCCCAGAAATTGGTCAAGGTCATCCGTAAGGGCGCGGGCAAGATCACCATCACCGACAGGCACGGAAAAAGATAATAGCCTGGGTCCGGACCCGAAATGAAAAATCGCTTTTCCCTCAAATTGATTGCGGCCGCGCTTATTCTTTTCTCGCCATGCATGCTTATGGCCGAGGACGAATTGCCACCGCTGCCCAAGGGCCCGCTGCTTTTGACCAGCGTGACGCAGGCCCAGCTCGACCCGGAATACTGGATCAAAAAAATCCCCGATGCTGAAGAGGTCAAGCCCGCTGAAGGCCTGAAAGCTCTGAACCAGGACACTTACGCCATTGTGCGGGACCAGGTAGATATTTTTAAAATTTCCAGCCGCAAGTCCGGGTCAAAAATCAGGGAATTTCTGCAGCATCAGTACGACACGTTGAAAGGCCGCAAGCTGTTTGGTGTGGATGATGAATATTTCCAGCCCGAATTTTTTGAGCGGTTGATCAAGCCCAATGAACAGTTGGACCAGATTCCGGAGAGAATTGATGTGAAATGGGGAGCGGCGCTGACACCGGCTTCTGTGCGCGCCCTGCCTACGGATGTGAAAATGCTGGAGCAGAAGCAGGACATTGAATTTGACCAGCTGCAGTTTACCCGCCTTAAAATCTGGACTCCGGTCGCGGTTTATCACACTTCCGCCGACGGGCAGTGGTATTTCATTCAAGCGCCTTACGCGCGCGGATGGGTCAGGGTCAGGGATATCGCGCTTTTTGACGACCGCAAAAAGCTTGAGAAATATGTACGCTCGAAAAAGTTTTTGGTGGTCACGGGTGAAAGTGTTGCCGTTTACGCGGATGAAATTTTTGATCAAAAGATCGCCAAGCCCAGCATGGGCACGGTGTTTCCGCTTGCTGGAAAAACGGACAATGCGCTGGTGGTCTGGATGCCGGACCTTAAAAAAGGTTATCTGGATTTAAAAGCGGACGTGCATGAGGGTTTTTTGCCGTTCAGCAAGGCCAATATCATTCGCCAGGCTTTCAAGCTGCTGGCCGCGCGCTACGGATGGGGAGGCACTTATTTTGGCCGCGACTGCTCGGGTTTTACGCAGGATGTTTTTCTGAGTGTTGGTGTGGACATGCCGCGCGGCTCCAAGGAGCAGTCTTTTGTGGGCACTCAGCTGGGCCATTTTGAATATAAAGGAGACACGGCTGCTAAAAAGCAGCTGCTGGACAACGCTGCTCCGGGCATTACCATTTTGCGCATGCCGCACCATATGATGATTTTCCTGGGCCGGGAGAACGGCCAGTATTATGTCATTCACAGCACATGGGCTGAGCGTTACTCCATGACTTCTGATGCCAAAAACCGCATTAATCAGGTGGTGGTTTCCGACCTGAGCCTCAACGGCCGGTCCTATCTGGGCCCGCTGTTCGACCGCATTATTTCCGCGAACGAAATCAATTAACAGGCCCTGCCTGCCGTAAATAGAATCATGAAAAAATTAGCCGCTTTGGCGGTTTTTGCCGCCCTTTTCCTGGCTTCCGGCCTGGCCCAGGCCAAAGAATACCCCTGGGAACTTAAAAAGGATTCCAACGGCATCAAGGTTTATACCCGCCATGTTGAAGGTTCGCCCGTTCTGGAATTCAAAAGCATCATGACGCTGGATGAGCCGCAGGAAAAAGTTGTCAGTTTTTATGAAAAGGTGGACCGCTACACGGAATGGTTCCATCAATGCGCGCAAGCGCGTGTACTGGAAGAAAAACCCAATGGCAATCGCCTGATTTATTATGTTTCTGATTTGCCCTGGCCCGCTTCAGACCGTGACATTGCTTATGAGCGTTCCAAAAAAACGGTGGGGGACGACGTCATTGTGAACCTGACCGCTTTGCCCGATGCTTATCCTAGACAAAAGGACCTGGTCCGTGTGCCTTACCTCAAAACCGAATGGCATTTCAAGAAAACCGCGGATAACAAAACCGAAGTCTCTTTTCAGCAGCATTGCAGTTCGGGCGGCAGCCTGCCGGCCGCGCTGATTAATAAATTAAGCGTCAACATTCCATTCCACACTTTTCAGAACCTGCGCGACATCCTTAAAAAGGAGAAATCATGAAAGATTACAATATTGGCCCGAAAGGCTGCAAAAGACGCATTCGCATTGGCGGTTTTATTCTGATTTGCAGCCTGGTTTATCTGATCGTTCTTTTGATTGAACGCTATGAGGCTTTTTTCTGGATACCCCTCCTGATTTCCACGTTTGTAGGGTTGGTATATATGATGCAGGCTGTGGAAAAAACCTGCATCATCCTGGCGGCCAACGGATTTCAGAAGCTGGATGATGAAACCAGTGAACAGATTCGTGACAATGAGCTGGCGCGCCGCCTGCGGGTCAAAAGCACACGCCTGCTGGTTAAGTGCGTCATGATCACATCTCTTCTGGGTGTCTTCTATTTACTTGTCCCGAAATAATGGCCTATCAGACCTGCGACATCCTTCTTTATAAGGGCACGGGTTTCGTCAGCAAGCTGATCAAGTGGAAGACCAGCAGCCCGTACAGCCATGTTTCCGTGATTGTGGGCGCTGAAACCAACCTGGCGATTGAATCCAACACCGGCTCGCAGTCTGGCGTGCGCGCGGTGGACATCCGCAAGGTCAAGGCTGAAGACATTGATATTTTCCGGGTCAAAGCCGGAAAAGTTTTCGCCGCGGAGAAAGTTATTTCCTATCTGGTGGATTCCCTTGGTTCGAAATACGATATCCCGGGTGTGTTCTGGCTGGGAATCATGAAGGTCTTCAATTTGAAGGAAAAGGCCAACCAGTTTCAGAAGGACAAAGATTATTTCTGCAGTGAGCTTGTGTACGAGGCTTTCAATTCAGCCGGGCTGGACATTGTGCCCGAGGTGGGGGAAGCCGACATTACATCGCCTGGCGATATTGCCCGCAGTTCCGTTCTTCAGAAGATCAATTAGTTTTCTTTTTCTCTTCTTCGAACTTCTGGTCCGCGTCAAAACTCTGGAAGAGGTCTGAGGAGACTAATTTTCCGTTCGCGTCCCGGGTGAGGTCGAGGCGGTTCGCCGCGTCCAGCTCCGGGGCGGACTGGTTAAAGCTCAGGTCGTCATCGTCGTGGTCGTCATGGGCGAACGCGGCGGGGGTCCCGAAAATCAGGCTGATCATAAGAATTGCCAGAATCATGCGTAAAGGGTAATCTAAACACGGTTTTCAATCAAGCCCATTGTCAATCAGGAGACCTTATGAAAAAGATTTTGATCGTTTTGCTCGCGTTTGTGGCTATTTCTTCAATGACAGCTTATGCCGCGCCGGAAGGTGAATTTGGCAGTGAAGGCGGCGGTCAGCAGTATGGCGGCGGCAAGGACAAGATGAAGCACCAGATGATGATGGGTATGATGAACCGTCCGACTGTTACGGCAACTTCGGATGGCGGCATTGTCATCATGGAAGGCCCCCGGCTGATCAAGTACGATAAGGACCTTAAACTGGTCAATGAAGTTGAGTTGAAACGCCCCAAGAAGGGCCAGCGGCCCGGCAGTGAAGGCCAGCAGGAACAAGGCGCGTCCGAAGATGGCGCGGAACCGCCTGCAGAGCCCGCCGGCTAAAAAAAATTACTGAAAGTTAACGATGAATTCTGAAATCGCAAGACGGCGTACTTTTGCCATTATTTCCCATCCTGACGCCGGCAAAACCACGCTGACAGAAAAATTCCTGCTTTACGGCGGCGCGGTGCAGCTCGCGGGTTCCGTGACGGCGCGCAAACGCCAGCGTGATACCGCCTCCGACTGGATGGAGCTGGAAAAGAAGCGCGGCATTTCCATCAGCTCGACCCTCCTGCAGTTTGATTATGAAGGCCTGCGCATGAACCTGCTCGACACTCCGGGCCATAAAGACTTCTCCGAGGACACTTACCGGGTTCTGATGGCGGTGGATGCTGTCGTCATGGTCATTGATGGCGGTAAAGGTATTGAAAGTCAGACTTTGAAGCTGTTTGAAATCTGCCGCCACCGCGGAATTCCCATTTTCACCTTCATTAACAAGATGGACCGGCCTGCCAAGGCGCCCCTGGAAATTATTGATGAAATCGAAAGGGTGCTGGCCATTCATCCTTATCCTGTGAACTGGCCGTTGGGAAGTGGTTCGGACTTCAAGGGTGTGTATGACAGGCTGGAAAAGAAGGTGCATTTGTTTGAGCGTATTGCCGGAAGCGGCGGTGCTTTCAAGGCGCCCGTGAAAATCAGCGATTTTTCCGATCCGGCGGTCAAAGACAAGCTGGATGAAAGGGTTTACGCGGAAGCGCAGGAAAATCTGGAGATTCTGGACGAAGCGCACGCGGGTTTTGATCCTGAAGCGGTTTTGAAAGGCGACACCACGCCTGTTTTTTTCGGCAGCGCATCCAATAACTTTGGTGTGCAGCTGCTGCTGGACGGATTTGTGAAATACGCGCCGCCTCCAGCGCCGCGCAAATCAGAAAAAGGGATGATTCCGGTCGACTACAAGGATTTTTCCGGTTTCATTTTCAAGATCCAGACCAATATGGACCCTCTGCACCGCGACCGCATTGTGTTTATGCGTGTGTGCTCCGGAAAATTCATGCGCGACATGGACGCCATCCACACCCGAACCGGAAAAAAAGTGCGGTTGTCCGGTTCGCACACGCTTTTCGGGCAGAGCCGTGAAATTGTGGACGAGGCCTATGCCGGGGACGTGCTTGGTTTTGTGGCCAAGCAGGATTTTAATCTGGGCGACACCATCAGCGAAGACCCCAGCATTATTTATCACGAGATTCCGCGGTTTGCACCGGAGAATTTTGCTTTTATCAGCAATCCTCAGCCCGCCAAGTACAAACCGTTTCGCAAGGGGCTGGACCAGCTGCTTTCCGAGAACATCGTGCAGACTTTTACGGTCAAGGAAATGCCGGGGATGGGGCCGCTTCTGGGCGCGGTCGGCCCGCTGCAGTTCGAAGTGCTTCAATACCGCCTGAAAAGTGAGTATGGCGCTGATTCAACGCTTGAGCCCCGGCCCTGGAATTTGCTGCGCTGGATTAAAACCACAAAGAATGAAGACGATTTGAAGGCTGCTATTCCATTTAATGCGCAGCTGGCTTACGATGACCGGGACAATCCGGTGCTGCTGTTCACAAGCAAATGGTCCATGGACCAGTTTCTTGAAAGAAATCCGGAAGTGAAACTTTTCGACTCACCCCAGGCCGCGTTTAAAGAATGAAGCTGAAATCCTTAGCTGTTGTTCTGGTTTCAACCCTGCTCATCCTGTTTTTGATCGAAGGTTTTCTCAGCTACGCGCTTGTCGCGCGTAAAATCATCCAGCCTGATTTTAATTCCACGCTTCTTGATTTTGATCCGGAACTGGGATGGGTCACAAAGCCCGGTTCATTAAGGTTCAAACCTGCTGAAGGCAAAATGGTCTGCTCAGGAGACTCTTTTACTTTTGGCATCGGCGTGGAAGAGCAGCAGACCTGGTGCGCAATCCTGGGCGGTTTAAACATGGGCCACATCGGTTACAGCGTGGACCAGTCCTATCTTTATTACATGAAGCAAGGCGTGCAGCTGAAACCCTCGGTCCACGTGTTTGCTTTCATCTATGACGATTTGAT
>CAZKMJ010000056.1:0-12695 GCA_964553835.1 uncultured bacterium | reverse complement strand
TCCCTTGGTTCCACGTTCGAGTCGTGGTGGCCGCACTAAAACCCGCACCATCACCTATATATAGAAGGCACCTACCATAAAATTGCACATTAAAATGGGCGGTAACTTCCATTTTGAATGACAAATACGTCAAAAAAATAACGATTTTGCGGGTAAAGATTTCATTTTAGAGCGACGATACTGATTAACGGCGAACCCTCGGACTAAATCTTTCGAGCAGGACGCTGTAAAGTTGTCGTAATAAGCAATTTTTGTTTGACTTGGCATAGCTTTTGTTTAGAATCGTTCGCAGCTTTACAGAAATTTGACATTAGGACCATAACTTAGATTTAAAACGGAGGAGACATGAGCAAGTTCACAAAAAGTCTGATTGGGATGATGATTATTTCCCTCTCGGTCGTTTTTCCGGCTTTCGCGGATGAAAACGAAGTCGTTGCGCTTAAGAGTCACGTCAACGACCTTAACGGCAAGATCTCTGATCTTCAGAGACAGGTTCAAGCACTGGCTTCCCGCCCGGCTGAATCTTCCGGAGGTTATGTCGCTGCTCCGTCTTCGGGCGGCGGGTTGATCCATACTGCTCAGGACATCAACATGAGCGGTTATGCGAACGTGCAGTTTAACCAGAACCTTAGCGCGCAGAGCCTTAACCCCAGCGCTGGTGCGACTGGTGTTGGTAATTCTTATCGTGCTTTTGATAACAACATGGACACATTCAGCCTTAACCAGTTTGATCTTGCGTTCAGCAAGTCAGCCAATCCGGAAGGTGGCGTTGGTTTCATGCTTGACCTTCTCGTCGGTCAGGATGCCCGCGTGATTAATGCCGGCACCACTGGTCATACGGCGGATTATATTACTCCCGTCCAGGCTTACATTGATGTCGTGGCCCCGCTTAATTTTGTGGGTGACAACAATGTGCTTGGCAAGACCGTTGATTTCCAGGTCGGCCGTTTTGTAACTTTGGCTGGCGCTGAGGTGATTCGTGCCCCAGACAACTGGAATATTTCGCGCTCTTTGATTTTCACTCTTGGAGAGCCGCTTACCCACACCGGTATCCGTTCCACCTACAAGCTGTTCAACGATAAGTTGACCACCTATTTGGGCGTGAACAACGGCTGGGACAATGAAATTGACAACAACCAGTGGAAAACCATTGAAACTGGTTTCTCCATCAGCCCGATTGATAAAGTGACCTGGATCACCTCACTTTACATTGGTCCCGAAAACAACCAGACCAGCGGTCACAAGCGTTATCTCCTGTCCAACGTTCTTGGCTGGGATGCTACCGACAAGCTGTCTTTCAAAACCGAATTCACCCTTGGTTCTGAAAGCCGCGTTAACAACCTTCTTGATCCGACCGGCTCTGCCGTCACGGGCGCTGGTAACGGCGTCAGCTGGCAGAACGCTCAGTGGTGGGGTTGGGCTGGTTATGTCCGCTATCAGCTTACGGAAAGATGGGGCTGGGTCTACCGCCTTGAACTTTTCCGCGATGCTGACCAGTTCCGCACCGCGCTCCTTGGTAATGGTGCTTCCGCCATCAACGGTATCAATGGCGCTAGCCGCAGCACCTGGGAAATGACCTTCGGAACGGACTACAAGATATACGACAACCTTACCGGTCGTCTCGAATACCGGTTTGACAAGTCCAACACCGAAGATCCTTTCAACGCCGATTCTCATCAGTCTACTATCGGCGCTGAGCTGATCTACGCTTTCGCGTAATCAACAGCTTTAACACTTCGCCCCGGTCTATGTGATGCAGTGGGGACACATAGACCGGGGCTTTTTTTTCATGGAGGAATCTGCTACAATGGCCACTATGAAAAAGCTGACCGCATTACTTGTCCTTCTGACGCTGGTTTTTACCGGCTGTATGTCCAGACGCCACAGTGAGGAAGAGTTCTATTTCGGCAACTACTCCGAAGCGGAATCCTTTTACAACCGCAAGCAGTACGACAAGGCCCTCCAGCGCTATCAGGCCTATGTTGATGAGAACCCGGAAGGGAACCTGGCCGTCATTGCGAAGTATTACATGGGGCGCTGCCATGCGGCCCTTGGCCATATTGATGAGGCCAAGTCTATTTACCAGAATATCGCGGCCCGTCATTCCGATCTTGTCTGGGGAAATTTCGCTGAAAATCAGCTGAAAGAGCTTGAGAATCCGGGATCAGTCAAAGCGCCGGAGCCGGCAGCGCCTTCTTACGGGATTGAACCAAAGCCGAAGAAGAAGAAAAAGTTTTTGTTTTTTTGATCTTTGAGGGGGCTTTTTTGGACGGCCGCTTCCGGTAAAACGGGAGAGGAAAGTCCGAGCTTCACAGGCAGCGTAGTGGGTAATACCCATCACGTACTTGCGAAAGCAAGTATGGCGGATAACGAAGCCGCAGTGAAACTTCGGGTTTCACGCGGCTCGTACTTGCACTCTGGTGCAAGTAGAGCCACAGAGACGAGTCCGGTCCAAGGTAAACCTTGGACCGGGGTGAAACGCGGCAATCTCTACGCGAAGAAAGGCCAAATAGGCGGAATTTGCCGGGCTTGACCCGGCGGGGAGCCTGATCCCTTTTCCGCGGGTAGGCCGCAAGAGGCCGGGAGCAATTCCGGTCCAAGATAGATGGCCGTCAGCCCGAAAGGGCCACAGAACTCGGCTTATAGAAAAAGCCCCCTCTCTTTTGACTTCTTGACATACCCCTCTGGTTCGGGTATAGTTTGACAACTTTGACCTTTTAAACGAGTGCGAGACACTCGTAAAGGAATGTATGGATCTTAAGCAAGTTCAGCATAATCAGGGTAGGCCTCGTCTAGACAGACGAGGCATTTTTTTTGCCCGGAATAGGTGGGGCAAATGAAAGAACGCCTGATCCTCGACTCAGACGGCATCCAGCGCGCCGTTGTCCGCATTGCCCATGAAATCCTTGAGCGTAATCATGGGACAAAAGACCTGATCATTGTCGGCATCCGCACCCGCGGGGTTTTCCTTGCAGACCGCCTGAAAAAGGAAATCCACACCATCGAGAAAAAAGATGTTCCGCTGGGCATGCTCGACATTACCCTTTACCGCGATGATCTCGGAGAAATCGGCAAGGTCCCGGAAATCCGTGAAACCAAGCTTCCTGAAGACATTACCGGAAAAATCATTGTTCTGGTTGATGACGTACTTTATTCCGGCCGCACGATCCGCGCCGCGCTCGATGCCCTGATTGATTTTGGCCGTCCGCGTGCCATTCAGCTGGCCGTCCTGATTGACCGCGGCCACCGCGAGCTGCCCATCAAAGCCGACTACATCGGAAAGAACATTCCTACATCACAGACTGAGGAAGTGGTCCTGCGCCTGCTTGAGAAAGACGGCAAGGACGAAGCTGTCGTGGTTGAGAAGGTGAAGTCATGAGTGATTTTAAATGGACGCGCAAGGACCTGCTGGGTCTTCGAGACCTTTCAAAGGAAGAAATTGAACTGATTCTTCAGACTGCAAAATCATTCCAGGAAATTTCACTGCGTTCGGTCAAAAAAGTCCCGGCCCTGCGCGGTAAAACCGTAGCCAACCTGTTTTTTGAGCCCAGCACGCGTACGCGCATTTCGTTTGAGCTTGCGGAAAAGCGCCTGAGCGCGGACAGCATCAATGTCGCTTCATCGACTTCCAGCGTTGTAAAAGGGGAAAGCCTTGTCGACACGGCGCATAATATTGAAGCGCTCAAGGTCAACGTCGTGGTCATGCGCCATTCATCATCGGGTTCGCCGCACCGGCTGAGCAAGCACCTGAAAGCTAGTGTGATCAACGCGGGGGACGGCATCAATGAACATCCTACGCAGGCGCTGATCGACATGTTTACGATCCTCGAGAAAAAAGGCCATATCAACGGTGTGAAAGTGACTTTTGTCGGGGACATTCTGCACAGCCGGGTTGCGCGTTCCAATATATGGGGCCTGACAAAACTGGGCGCGCAGGTCACCGTTTGCGGCCCCAAAACACTTCTGCCGGTGGACATTGAAAAAATGGGCGTGCGCGTGACTACCGACCTGAATGAAGCGGTCAAGGATGCGGATGTCATCAACCTTCTGCGCATCCAGCTTGAGCGCCAGAAGGACTCCTATTTCCCGAGCATTCGCGAATACGCGCGGGCTTATCAAATTAACAAGCAGATCCTGACCAAGGCCAAGCCGGACGTCATGATCATGCACCCCGGCCCGGTCAACCGCGGCATTGAAATCACCAGTGAAATTGTGGACGGACCTTATTCGGTCATCCTGGATCAGGTGACCAACGGTCTGGGGGTGCGCATGGCGGTACTGTTCCTGCTGACCGGCTCCTCACATGAAGGGATGAAAGAAGAATGAACCTCTTGATTAAAGGCGCTCATATCGTGGACCCCAAAAACAAGCGCGACGGAGTTTTTGACGTCCTGGTCCGCAATGGAAAAATCGAAAATATCGCCAAGGAAATTCCCAAGAATGGCGAAGAAATTTTTGAAGCCAAGGGGCTGCATCTTTTCCCTGGCTTGATTGACCTTCACACGCATTTTCGCGAACCCGGCCAGGAAGGCAAGGAAACTATTTTGACCGGCTCCAGGGCCGCGTTACGCGGCGGCTATGTGGCATCGGTTTCCATGCCCAACACGCTTCCTGCTTGCGACCATCAAGCCGTAATCGACAACATCATCCGCAAAGCCAAGGAAGTGCCCTATCACATTTTTCCGGCGGGAACCATCAGCAAGGGCCGCGAGGGGAAAGAACTTTCGGAAATGGCTGACCTGAAGCACGCGGGCATTTGCGCGGTCACCGATGACGGCGACTGGGTCGCGGACTCACTGCTTATGCGCCGCGCGCTGGAATACGCCTCCATGCTTGGCCTGATTGTCATGACCCATGCTGAAGACCGCCGGCTTTCGGGCGGGGGAAGCATGAATGAAAGTTTGACGTCCACCAAGCTGGGTCTGAAGGGCATTCCGGCAGCGAGTGAAGAAGTCGCGGTGGCGCGTGACATTGAGCTGGCCCGGCTTACGGGCGGGCGGCTTCATATCTGCCATGTGTCTACGGCGCGTGCAGTAGAACTGATCCGCAGGGCCAAGGCTGAGAAGCTTCCGGTTACGGCGGAAGTCACTCCGCACCATCTTGTTCTAAATGATGAAGCAATAGGAACTTATAATACCTGCTGCAAAATGAACCCGCCTTTGCGCACGGAAAATGATATTACGGCCCTTCGCAAGGCGCTCAAAGAAGGCGTGATTGACTGCATCGCGACCGACCACGCGCCGCATACCGACGAAGACAAGATGAAAGAATTTGATGAAGCACCGTTTGGTGTGACGGGTCTTGAAACAGCTCTTGCGGCAGCGCTGACGGAGCTTTATGATAAGGAAAAATGGCCGCTTGCCAGGATTGTGGAAGTCATGGCTTCGCGGCCCGCGGAAATTCTGGGCCTGGGCCCTGATTTCGGTGGACTTGAGAAGGGGGCCGGGGCCAACCTGGTCCTCGTTGACCTCGCCGCAGCATGGGAAGTCAAAGATAACGAGTTTGAATCCAAATCGAAAAATTCCTGCTTCCTTGGAATGACATTCAAGGGAAAAGTCAAAGCAACGCTTTGCGCGGGAAAGCTCTGGAAATATTAAATCCCCGGTAAACCGGGGATGGGGAGATATTAATATGAAAGCATGGCTGGCTCTTGAAGACGGAATGGTGTTCGAAGGTGAAGGCTTTGGCGCGGAAGGTGAAATTTACGGCGAAGTGGTTTTTAATACCGCGCTGACCGGTTACCAGGAAATCCTGACTGACCCTTCCTATAAAGGCCAGATTGTGACCATGACTTACCCGCACATCGGCAATTACGGTATCAATTCGCGTGACGAAGAAGCCTCGAAAATCTGGGCCGAAGGTTTTATCATTCGTGAGCTCAGCCCGGTGGTCAGCAATTACCGTTCTGATGAGACTCTTTCTGCTTATATGAAGCGACAGGGCAAAATCGGCATTGAAGAAATTGACACACGCAAGCTGGTCAAGCACCTGCGTGACAACGGCGCGAAAAAGGGCATTATCTCGACAGCGGATGGTGATCATAAGCGGCTGGTCAAGAAGGCCCAGGATTCACCCAGCATTGTGGGCGTGGACATGGTCAAGCATGTGACCTGTGCGAAACCTTATGATTTCTCCGAAGGCCTGATCAGTGGATTTGAGTGGGGAGACCCCGGAAACAACCGCAAAATTTTCAAGGTCGTGGCCGTGGACTGCGGTATCAAGAAAAATATTCTGCGCAAGCTGAACCAGCACGGTTTCCAGGTGCGCGTTGTGCCTGCCTCAACGTCTTCCAAAGAAATTTTGGACATGAATCCGGACGGCGTGTTTCTTTCCAACGGTCCTGGTGATCCCGCGGCTGTGGACTATGTGGTCAGCACCGTGAAAGATTTGATCGGCAAGAAGCCGATCTTCGGCATTTGCCTCGGCCATCAGATGTTGGGCCTTGCACTGGGTGGCACGACTTCCAAGCTCAAGTTCGGGCACCGCGGCGGCAATCATCCGGTCATGGATCTCAAGACGCAGAAAATTGAAATCACATCACAGAACCATGGGTTCGCGGTGGATCCTGAGTCACTTCCCAAAGACGTGGAAGTCACGCATACCAACTTAAACGACAAGTGCTGTGAAGGCCTCGCGCACAAGAAATATCCGGTGTTCTCTGTGCAGTATCACCCGGAAAACGCGCCTGGCCCGCATGACAGCGATTACTTATTCGGAAGGTTCCGGGAAATGGTGGAAAATGCCTAAGCGCACAGACATCAAGAAAATCCTTCTAATCGGTACAGGCCCTATCATTATCGGCCAGGGCTGCGAATTCGACTATTCCGGCACCCAGGCCTGCAAAGTGCTCCGCGAGGAAGGCTATGAAGTTGTTCTGATCAATTCCAATCCCGCAACCATCATGACGGACCCGGAAACCGCGGCGCGCACATATGTGGAACCCCTGACCGTTGATTACCTTGAAAAAATTATCGCCAAGGAACGCCCGGACGCCTGCCTTCCGACTATGGGCGGCCAGACCGGCCTCAATCTGGCGGTGCAGGCTTATGAGCAGGGTATTTTCAAAAAGTACGGGGTGGAGTTGATTGGCGCGAATTATGAAGCCATCAAAAAAGCTGAAGACCGCGAACTTTTCAAGAAAGCCATGGAAAAGATTGGCCTCGACCTTCCGCGCAGCGGCTTCGCCTATTCTGTTGAAGAAGCGCTGGCGCAGGCGGAAAAGCTCGGCTATCCCGTGATCGTGCGCGCCAGTTTCACGCTCGGCGGCTCAGGCAGCGGTGTGTGCTACAACCGTGAAGAATTGATGAAGACCGCGCAGGTGGGTATTGACTCCAGCATGGTGCATGAAGTTCTGATCGAAGAATCGATCCTTGGTTGGAAGGAATATGAGCTGGAAGTTATGCGCGACAAGGCGGACAACTTTGTTGTCATCTGCTCGATTGAAAACCTGGACCCCATGGGCATTCACACCGGTGACTCCATCACTGTGGCGCCCGCGCAGACCCTGACGGACAAGGAATATCAGCGCATGCGCGATGCCGGCAAGAAAATCATTTCTGAAATCGGCGTTGAAACCGGTGGTTCCAATATCCAGTTCGCCATTCATCCTAAAACGGGCCGCATGACGGTCATTGAAATGAACCCGCGTGTGTCACGCTCTTCGGCCCTGGCTTCCAAAGCCACGGGTTTCCCGATCGCCAAATTCGCGGCCAAGCTGGCTGTAGGTTACACGCTGGATGAAATCCCGAACGACATCACCAAATACACGCCCGCGTCTTTCGAGCCTTCAATTGATTATTGCGTGGTCAAAATCCCGCGTTTTACATTTGAAAAGTTTGAAGGCGTCAACAGCACGTTGACCACTCAGATGAAGTCGGTGGGTGAGGCCATGTCGATTGGCCGTACCTTTAAGGAAGCCTTGCAGAAGGGGCTGCGCTCGCTTGAAACCAAGCGCTTTGGCTTGGGCGCGGATGGCAAGGACAAGGTTTTTGACAACGCACTCAAGACCCGTGAAGAATATGTGAACTTCATGAAAACTTCACTGGGCAATGAAGAACTGCGCCAGAAAATGAAGCCTACTCTGGTTACTCCGACCGAGCACCGCATTTTTTATCTCAAATACGCGCTCATGGCCGGATATTCCGTGGAAGAAATTTATTCCCTTAGCGCAGTAGACCCGTGGTTCCTTGCCCAGATCAAGCAGATCGTGGATTTTGAAAAAGAATTGCTCGACGCCAAAGGCAGCCAGGAAAAACAGAAGTCTCTTCTTAAAAAGGCAAAGCGCTACGGTTTTTCAGACCGCCAGCTGGCTTTCTTGTGGGACCAGAAGGAAGACGATGTCCGCGCTTTTCGCAAGGCCCAGGGCGTGGTTCCGGTTTACAAGCTGGTTGACACCTGTGCTGCGGAATTCAAGGCTTTCACGCCCTACTATTACTCCACCTATGAAGATGAGTGCGAGGCCGTAGACAGTGGAAAGAAGAAAATTATGATTCTGGGCGGCGGCCCCAACCGCATCGGGCAGGGGATTGAGTTTGACTACTGCTGCGTGCATGCCGCGTTCGCGCTCAAGGAGCTTGGCTATGAAACCATCATGGTCAATTCCAATCCGGAAACTGTCAGCACGGACTATGATACTTCTGACAAGCTGTTCTTCGAGCCGTTGACGCTTGAAGACGTGTTGAACATTTATGAAAAGGAAAAGCCGGTTGGTGTCATTGTCCAGCTGGGCGGCCAGACCCCGCTGAACCTCGCGAAAGGTTTGGAAGCGCACGGCGTAAAAATCCTCGGGACTTCCGCCATGGCCATTGATATCGCTGAAGACCGCGACAAGTTCAAGAAACTGCTTGAAAAAATTGGCCTGAAGCAGCCTGCCAACGGCATTGCCCGCAATCTGGATCAGGCCAAAAAAATCGCGAGCGACATCGGCTATCCCGTGGTTATCCGTCCTTCCTATGTGCTGGGCGGCCGTGCCATGGAAATCGTTTACGATGAAACATCCCTGACGAAGTATATGAAGACCGCGGTGGAAGCCAGCGATGATCAACCCATTCTGATCGACAAGTTCCTGGAAGAAGCCACGGAAGTGGACGTGGACCTGATCGGCGACGGGCAGAATTTTGTGGTCGGCGCGGTCATGGAACACATTGAAGAAGCGGGTATTCATTCCGGGGACAGTGCTTCTGTTATTCCTCCATATTCGCTCGCCAAGGCCATGATTGAGCAGATCATGGAAAAGACCAAGCAGATTGGCAGGGAACTGAATATCAAGGGCTTGATGAATGTGCAGTATGCGCTTAAGGACAATGTTATTTTCTGTCTTGAGGTTAACCCTCGCGCGTCGCGTACCGTGCCTTTTGTCAGCAAGACCATCGGCGTGCCGCTGGCCAAACTGGCCTCCAAAATCATGGGCGGCAAGACGCTTCCTGAGCTTGGGTTTATGAAGGAAGTTGTCCCTGCGCATTGTGCCGTTAAAGAATCCGTGTTCCCGTTTGTGAAATTTCCGGGCGTGGACATTATTCTTTCTCCCGAAATGAAGTCTACGGGTGAGGTCATGGGCATCGACGTCGATTTCCCGCGCGCGTTTTATAAATCCCAGGATGCGGCTTCGTCCCATATTCCGGACGCGGGCAAGGTGTTCATCAGCGTCAAGCCTGTCGACCGCGACAAGGTCATTCCGATCGCGAAAAAATTCCATGAAATGGGCTATCCGATAGTTTCCACCCGTGGCACGGCTTCGGCGCTTCAGGCCGAAGGCATTCCCGCGGAAGTGGTGCTGAAAATCGCTGAAGGACGCCCTAATATCGAAGACAAGATCCGCAACAGGGAAGTGAAGCTGATTATCAACACGCCCATGGGCCAAGGCCCTTTCCTGGATGAGTCGAAGATCCGCTCGCTCGCGGTTTCGTTCAATATTCCCTGCATCACCACCCTGAACGCCGGACGCGCCGCCACCATTGCGCTTGAAGCCGTGCGCGGCAAGGGGCTTGAAGTCAAAGCCCTGCAGGATTATCACCCGCACCTCGCGCGCAAAACAGCCAACAATCCGTCATGATTGACGAAGTTGTCAAAATTGCCGAAAACCGCAAGGTCAACGGCAAGTATTACAAGTTGATTTTCGAGAGCTCAAAAGCGCTGCGTGTTGAGCCTGGGCAATTCATGAATGTTCTGGTCCAGCCTTCGCTGGATCCTTTTCTGCGCCGTCCCTTCAGCTATTACCGCACCTCTGGAAAGAAAGTTGAAGTGCTCTATGAGGTGTTGGGCCGTGGGACTTCACTGCTTTCCACCAAGCAAAAAGGCGAGACCCTGAAAGTTATGGGCCCGCAAGGCCGTCCTTTTCGCGCGAAACTTCCCAAAGGTAAAAAACGTGTGTTGGTGGCCGGAGGCGTGGGTGTGCCCCCGCTGGTTTTCCTTGCGGAAAAAACCGGCACAGATTATCTGCTGATCGGCACCAAATCCAAGGCTGAAGTGCTTCCGGCGAAAGAGCTCTCCAAAGTGAAGGGGAAAATCCTTTACTCCACCAATGACGGCAGCTACGGTTCCAAAGGTTTTGTCACGCTGCTGCTGGACCAGATCATTAAAAAAGAAGGCGCGGAAAAACTGTTTATCCAGACCTGCGGTCCGAATGTCATGATGCAGGCCGTGATCGACATGGCGCGCAGGCACGGTATTGAAGGAGAAGCATCGCTCGACAAGCCCATGGCCTGCGCCATAGGGGCGTGCCTTGGCTGCATGGTCAAGACAAAGGATGGGTGGACGCCTTCCTGCACCAAAGGACCAGTATTTTCTTTTGATGAACTGGATCCGGGAGCGCGCATCGATGACTAAACCGGACCTGTCAGTCAAAATCAAGGACCTGACTTTCCGCAATCCATTGACGGTGGCTTCGGGCACCTTTGGTGTGCTGGATGAATACCGCGATTTCGTGGGGTATGAAAAAATCGGTGCGGTCATCACCAAGACCATCACGGTCAAGCCGCGCAAGGGCAACCCTATGCCGCGCATCTGTGAAACCGCGAGCGGCATGCTCAATGCCATTGGGCTTCAGAACAAAGGCTTGCAGGATTTCGTCGAAAACAAAATCCCGCATTTCGCCAAAGTTAAAACGCCGCTGATTGTGAACATCGCGGGTGAAGAGCCGGAAGATTTCGCGAAGTTGACGCAGACTTTGAACCGCGAGAAAAAAGTGGTGAAGGCCCTCGAATTGAATTTGTCCTGTCCAAACGTTGAGCATGGGGGAGCCTCTTTTATTGAAAAGCGCGGGCGCATTGCCGATGTCATCAAGACCGTGCGCGACCTGACAGATATGCCCCTTTTCGCGAAACTTTCACCGGAACTTGGGGATGTGCTCCAGATCGCCGGAGACTGCATCAAGGCCGGCGCGGACGGTCTGAGTCTGATCAATACTTTGAAGGGCATGTCCGTGGATATTTACAAGCGGCTGCCCCGCATCGCCAATATCACAGGCGGCCTGAGCGGGCCTGCTATTAAACCGGTGGCCTTGCGCTATGTTTATGAGGTTAAGAAGCATTTTCCGCATGTTCCTGTCATCGCCTCGGGCGGTATTACCACCCCGGAGGACGCGCTTGAGTTTTTGATCGTGGGTGCCGATCTTCTGGCGGTAGGAACAGCCAATTTTGTCAATCCTTCCTCTACGATGGACATTCTGGAGGGGATCAACCGCTACTGCCAGGCGCAAAAAATACAGGGCCTGAATGAGCTGCGGGGGACCCTCAAAGTCCGCGGCAAAGAGGAGTGCTCAGTCAGTGGGTAAAGAGATGAAGAAAAAAGAAGATTCTAAAATTATTTTGGCGCTCGACACATCCAGCCTTGATGTCGCCAAAAAACTGATCAAAGAAGTGGAAGGCGTCATCAACTATTACAAAATCGGCTCTGAACTTTTCACTGCGCACGGCTGGGAAGCTGTGGAGCTGGTGAAAAAAGCGGGCGGACGCATTTTCCTGGATTTGAAATTTCATGATATCCCGAACACGGTGGCCAAAGCGGCGGCCGTGGTTTGTGAGCATGAAGTAGACATGTTCAATGTACACACTCTGGGCGGGCTTGAAATGATGAAGCAGGTGCGCAAGACCGTGGACGAACGAGCCAAAGGTAAAAAGAAACCCATTATTCTGGGCGTGACCATTTTGACCAGCCATACGGAAAAAGACCTTGATGATATCGGGATCAAACGCAATGTGAATGATCAGGTCCTGCATCTTGCCGGCCTGGCTGAAAAAGCGGGGCTCGATGGCGTCGTCAGCTCTCCGCAGGAAATTACGCTGATTCGCGGCAAGCTGCCCAAGGATTTTTTGATTGTGACGCCTGGCATCCGCCCGGCGGGAAGTGAAAAAGGGGACCAGAAAAGGACCTTCACTCCCCAGGACGCCATCCAGTCCGGCTGCGATTATATGGTCATCGGCCGCCCCATCTACGCGGCCCCTCAGCCCCGCAAGGCTGCGGCTGAAATCGTCCAATCCCTGACCGCGGTTTGATCATCCCTGAGCAGGGGTAGTCATTTCTGATCAGAGCCGATCAGAAGCTTTTGATTTAAGTCCTTGAAAAATATAGGTTTAGATCAAAAAAGACGCTCCAAAATCTTGAACCCGCTCCAAGGGCGTGTTACACTTTTTTCTCCTATGATTCCCAAAAAATTAAGTGCTTTCATCACACTCATTTTCTTCCTCGCAACCTCACTG
>CAZKMJ010000055.1:0-12710 GCA_964553835.1 uncultured bacterium | reverse complement strand
CGTCTTTGGTGATTTCGTTAAACACCACGCGCTTTAATTCGGTGTCCTTGTTGTCTTCACGGAAAATATGGTCAAGGTGCCAGCTGATGGCTTCGCCTTCGCGGTCAGGATCTGGAGCGAGATAAATGGTCCGCTTACCACGCGCCTGCTTGCGCAAATGGCTGACGGTCTTCTGCGCTTTTTTAATCACAATGTAGCTGGGCTCAAAATCTTTCTGGATTTCAACACCCATCTTGCTTTTGGGAAGGTCGCGCACATGGCCGAAAGAAGCTTCAACCTGATATTCGTCACCCAGGAATTTATTGATGGTCTTGGCCTTGGCCGGAGATTCGACAATGACAAGGTTAGGGATATTGTTGGCCGGGGCATCATCCGCTTTTCTGCGGCGGGCCGGCTTTTTGCCGTTACCACTGGCGCCTTCGGCGGTTTCAGTCTTTTTGGCTTTCTTGACGGAAGGCTTGCGGGCCTTGGGTTTCGGAGCTTCTTCGGCCGGGGCTGGCTGCACAGGTTCGGGCTGAGACGGGGTTTCATCGGAGCCGCCGCCTACAAACTGGACAATTTCGACCTGGTCCCCTTCATGCAGTGGAGTCTCATTAAGCTTGCTGCGGGGAACAACATTCTGGTTGTGTTCGACAACCACGGCCTCGGGGTTGATAGCCAGGGAAAGCAAAAGGGCCCTTAAGTTGGCAACACTCTGGGTCTTCCGGTTCTCGCCATTAATGAAGAGATTCATAACCTTCCTTCTTTGGAAAAAAGATGGTTCATTGTACTTAAAATGACGGATTTTGCAATTGTTGTTTTATCGGACGTATTTGGAAAATCTTAAGCGGCTTAAATGAAAGGACTTAGGAAATGTCTTCCCAAGGGTCATTCTTGCCGGGTGAGGCGGGGCCGGAACCTTTGTCCGGATTCTTCTTCTCTGTCGTGGCCGACAGCTTATACAGGGCTTCCAGGTGAGATATTTGGGAGTCGCGGATGGCTTCTTTTTCGATGCGCTTGATGAGGCGTTTAAGCACCCCGATACGCATTCCAAACTTTTCAACGCAAAGGGTCGTCAGTAAACGGGTTAAAAGGTTAACGTGGATTTCCAGGTCCTGGATGCGCTCATCAGCCTTGGCATTCTGCTCGGTAAGCTTCTGGAGCTGCTTCTTGATATGGGCCAGGTCAGTATGGAAAGCCAGTGACCCCGCCGCATTAACAATCTCTTCCTTTTTCTTTTTTGAGTTCTTCTTTTTCATCTCGCCTCATTAAAAAGGTATCATTCCTGCCCATTCGAATCAAATAAAATAAAAAAGGCCTTCCTCTTAAAACAAGAGGAAGGCCTTATAAAACAACGGGTTACATCAAATCAGGCAAGCACAACCCGGGTCTTGGCCCAACCATCCGCCAGACGCTCACCCTTGGTGATCAGGGCCACGATCTCAACGATATAGCCAACCACAAGGACAAACGGGATGATCAAGAGCACGTTACGGACCAGAGACTGCAACCAGGTGACCTTGTTGCCGTCCAGGCTGGTCAGCCTCAGGCCGACCATGGCACGTCCCGGAGAATAAACGGCATCGCGCACGATCAACCAGCCGATATTCACAAGCACCAGAATAGCGCTGCGAATGCCTTCAGGAACGTTCAAAAGGATAAGTCCGAGAACCAACCCAAGAAGGATCGGGATGATGATCAGATCAATGACGCCAGCCGCAAAACGCCTGCCTTTTGGCGCAACCGCACCAGCGAAAGATCCGCCAGAAAAATTTTCCATACTGTAACTCCTTTCGAAATCAGGAACTAAATATCGGTAACTTTACGGGGTATTATGCCTGTTTTCGGCACATGCCGCAAGTAACTTTATGAGCAATTAAAAGTCTTAAAGAAGCGCTTCGAACCGCCCATCCAGCCTTTTCCGCACTACCTTTTTCAACTCCAGCTCCGTCATCAAGGCCAGGATATTCCCGGTATTACAGGAAATGGCCTCTAGAAAGTCAGGCCAGGCCATGGGGCCATGGCTTTTCAATACCTGCACGATTTCCCGGCCTTCCGGGCTCAGATCTGGCCCCGGAATCTGCTTCAAAGTACGCGGTTTTTGTTCGATTTGTAAGTTTTCAGCCGGAGTTTCAGGTTTTAAAACCAACCTTTCCAGCATCGGCCTTAAAACCTCAATAATATCCTCCGCGCTTTCCGCAAGATAAGCTCCTTCTTTAATGAGTTGGTTAGTGCCTTTGGAAGTCATGCCATCCACCGGCCCGGGCATGGCAAAAACTTCACGGCCCTGATCCATGGCTAGTTGGGCCGTAATCAATGAACCGCTCTTCTGATTGGCTTCCATAACCAGCACGCCCAAACTCAGCCCTGCGATCACACGGTTGCGTTTTGGAAAATTTTCGGGAAGCGGCGGCATGGTCAATGAATACTCGCTGACGACCGCCCCCCTTTCGCGGATTTTTTCCTGAAATTTTTTCCGGTGCTTCGGATAATCAAACCCAAGACCACAGCCCAGCACTGCGATCGTCCGTCCATAAGAAACTGTAAGGGCGCCTTCATGCGCTGCCAGATCAATTCCCTGCGCAAGCCCGGATACAACTGTGAGCCCTGATTGCGCCAGCCGCGCAGTGAACTTTCTTGTCTGGGAAATACCATAAAGGCTTGGATAACGGGAACCTACCACAGCGATGGCAGCAGAATCTTCACGTAAGATGCGGCCAAGAACATAAAGAAGGGGCGGCGGATGGGGAATGTCACGCAGGGACGCAGGATAATCTTCGTCCCAGAAAGTCAGGACCCGGGCACCCAGCATTTCGCAGGCTTCCAATTCACGTTGAGGATGGAATTCTTTCAGGCAGTTTTCCACCGCCTCAGCTTTTCCAAAAAGATTTTCATCCAGGATGCGGGCAATAAGAACCGCAGGCGGGACAGCGCGAAGCTCTTCCATCAAGGTAAAGCCAATACCGCCGGAAGCGTGGTTTAAAACCAGCAGCGCGTGAAGATCTTCAATAGACAGAGGCATTCTGTCTGTATGTCACAAAAAAAGAATGTCCGCGAGAAGAATCCGGGGCAAACCCCTGGAAAGTGCTAAACCCGCACAGGTTTAACGATAGAAAAGGGCCCACAGGTACTGGCTTTGGAGTAAAGCCATTCCCTGGACCAGGCAATAGCCGATCAGAACACCGGCCGCGAAAACGAAGAATCCACGTTTCATTTTTTTGCACCCGCCTCGAGAATTATTTTTTCAATCAAGCGCGCGGGAATGTCATCGCGCACCACCACTTTACCGATTTTCACCGGAAGGACAAACCGGAGCTTGCCCGCTTTCTTCTTTTTGTCATGCATCATAGCCGACAAAACATCAGAAACTTTTGCCTGCATGCCGGACAGCGAAACAGGCAGGTCAAACTTTTCAAGAAGCTCAACCACCCTGTCGCAGTCTGCCTGCTCAAATATTTTCAACTCCACTGCCAGCCTGGACGCGCAAACCATACCGATCGAAACCGCCTCACCGTGCAGCAGCTTTTTGTAATCAAATGCCTTTTCAAACCCATGACCGAATGTGTGGCCGAAATTCAGAATCATCCGCTCACCCGAAGTTTCGAACTCATCGCGGCTGACCACACCCGCTTTGATGCGGGAGGAAGCCTCGACCATTAAATGGAGCAGCTGCGGGTCCTTGCTGATAATTTTGTCAGCAGACCGCTCCAACAAACCGAAGAGACGGCTGTCCCGGATAACACCGTATTTCACCACTTCTGCGACAGAAGCCTGCAATTCCCGTGCCGGCAGAGTTTTGAGAGGTTCGACGTCAGAAATAACAAGCTTCGGCGGATAAAAAGCGCCCGCTAAATTCTTGCCTTCTTTCAGGTTGATGCCGGTCTTGCCGCCAATCGCACTATCCACCTGCGCCAGCAATGTCGTGGGCACATTGATAAACGCCACGCCGCGAAGATACGTCGCAGCCGCGAAACCAGATAAATCACCCGTCACGCCTCCGCCCAGCGCAAGGATTGCGTCACGACGCTCAAATCCTTTTTCCAGAAGCACTCCATAAAGCCTGAAAAGCTCTTCGCCTGACTTGGCAGTTTCACCCTCTGGAAGATAATGCACATGAGAGGTGAAGCCGCATTTTTTCAGCGATACTTCCAGTTTCTGCAGGTGCCACTTCGCGATGTTCTTTTGCGTGACCACCAGGATTTTGCCCTTGATGCCCGCGGCAGCGATCAGGCCGCCGCTTTTTTCAAGCAGGCCGGCGCCCGTCACGATTTTGTAAGTACCCCGCAAACTTTTAACGATGATTGTTTTCACTGTGCCTTTAAAATTTTAATTATGTCCTGTGCGACCGCTTCCGCGGTCTTGCCGTCCGTGTTCACTTTACAGTCCGCCGCAGTCTCATAGGCCTCACGACGTTCCAGAAAAATCTTTTCCAGATTTTTATACGGGTCCTGCCCCTTCAAAAGAGGCCTGTCCTTCTTGCCTTTGACCCGGTCCCAAAGCACATTCAACGAAGTTTCCAGGAAAACAACCTTGCCACTCATTTTCATACGCCTGATATTGTGCGGCTTGGTCACGATCCCGCCACCCGTGGCAACAACCTGGTTCTCACAGACCGAAACTTCCTCCAGCGCGCAGCGTTCCTGCTCACGGAAGAATGTTTCACCTTCTTTCTGAAACATGTCATTGATACTGCGGCCGCTCCTTCCCTGCACTTTATCGTCCAGGTCGACAAAGGAATAATTCAGGAGCTGGGCCAATTTTTTTCCGGTCACGCTTTTTCCGGAACCCATCATGCCGGTCAGGTAAATGTTAGGCATTGATCTGTTTCAGATAGCCTTCGTAATTTCTTTTGATCTCCGCCACGGAGTCGCCGCCGAACTTTTCAAGAAAAGCATCCGCAATAGTGTAAGCCACCAGGTTTTCACCGATAACGCTTCCCGCGGGCACGGCGCAGAAATCCGAGCGTTCAAAGTCTGCTTTCTCAGCTTGCTTGCTCTTCATGTTCACGGAGGAAAGAGGCTGACCCAGTGTTGAAATAGGCTTCATAGTCGCGCGCACCACAATGTCGCCGCCATTGGACATTCCACCCTCGATGCCGCCCGCGCGTTCTGTTTTGTGGTAATAGCCTTTTTTAGGGTCATGGAAAATTTCATCATGAGCCTGCGAACCTGAAAGTCCGGCCAGCTTCGTGCCCGCGCCAATTTCCACTGCTTTGACAGACTGCGAGCTCATGACCGAGGCCGCGAGCCGGGCGTCGAGCTTTCTTTCGAAATGCACAAAAGAGCCGAGCCCGATGGGAACACCGCTGACACGCACTTCATACTGCCCGCCCAAAGTGTCCTTGGCGCGGCGCGCTTCATCAATAGCTTCCTTCATTTGGATTTCAGCCTGCTTCGATACACAATTCGTTTCAGAGCCGGAAGTTTTTTTGCGGATGTCGACAGCCGACAGGTTTTCCAGTTCCTTGTCCGTGACCCGTGCTTTTCCGATTTGAATCACGTGGCTTGCGACTTCGATACCGAAGTTCTTCAGAAGCATCTGGCAAACCGCGCCAACTGCCACACGCATCGCTGTTTCACGCGCGCTTGCGCGTTCAAGAACAGGGCGTATGCCCTGGTTATACTTCAAAGAGCCCGCGAGGTCCGCGTGTCCGGGCCGAGGCCTGAAAAGGTCCGGCATTTCTTCAATCTTTACGTCTTTGTTCATCAGAACAAGCCCGATGGGCGCGCCCGTCGTCAGTCCTTTAACCACGCCACCCATGATTTCCACACGGTCAGTTTCGATCTTTTGCCTGCCGCCGCGGCCATAACCCTGCTGACGGCGTGAAAGCTGCTGGTTGACATAATCCAGGTCAAATTTCAATCCAGCCGGCATGCCTTCCAGAATGGCCGCAAGATATTTTCCGTGTGATTCCCCTGTCGTGATGTACTTAAGCATTCGACACTCCATAAATTTTAAGAACCCATGCGATTAAACTGTTTCCGTACAAAAAACTGCAGATACCGGCCAGCGCAAGGTACGGCCCGAACGGGATCGTTTCCTGTTTCTGCACATAGCGCATGAAAAGCGCGATGGGCAGCGCGAAAAACGGCGAAATAAAAAAAATCAGCAGCGCTTTTTTAAAACCCATGAAAGCGCCCATCATGGCCAGCAGCTTGATGTCCCCGCCACCCATGCTGTCTTTCTTGAAAAAGAAATTTCCCAGCAAGCCCACAACGAGCAGGATCGCGCCGCCGCACAAAAGACCCGCGGCTGACTGCGCCAGCCCCCAGTACCAAACCGTTTCTCCCTGCAGCACCGGCCAGACCGCGCTCATCGCAACCCCGGCCAGCATGCCCGGCAGGCTCAATTTGTCCGGGATTAATCCGGTTTCAAAATCCGTGACCGTGACCGCCAGCAAAATCGAAAACAAAACCGCGCCCGCGTAAAAAAACGGCGTCAGGCCGAAAATTTTCAAAAGGCATATCCAGGATACCGCGTTGGAAAGCTCCACCGCGAAATAGCGCGGAGAAATTTTCTCTTTGCAGTGCCTGCACTTTCCGCCCAGAAGCAAATAGCTGACCAGCGGAATATTATCTGCCGGTGAAATAGGCTTGTTGCAGCCCGGGCAATGTGAACCGGGCGAAACAATCGATTCATCCTTCGGCATTCGATGAATGCAAACGTTCAAAAAACTGCCAATTACAGCACCGAGCATGAAAACAAAAGAACCCGTCAACGCCGTGATGGTTGTTTCCATTAATGCCTTGCCTCAAGCCCGGCCATCAGGGCCTTGCGCATGACCGCGACCGGCGTTTTTTTTGCCCATGTCCAAAAATTGAAAGCCTGGACACCCTGAAACAAAAGCATGCTGAGACCGCCTACGGCACGATGACCATATTGCCGCGCTGTTTTTAAAAAACGTGTGTCGCGGTGATAAATCAAATCGAAAAAAACGATTTTTTTCTTCCCCGCTTTCGGAACAATCGAACCAGGAATTAAAATTTCTTCTCCCTGCTTCAACCCCACCGAGGTCGCGTTAACAACAAGATCCACTTCAGCGATCACTTCCCGGAGCGATTCTTTGTCTAATGGGCCCGTCTTGATGCGCGCCGACGGCGAGCAGCCGCAAAGGTCCTTTACGATCTTTTTCGCGCGCTCCGGATGCCTGTTTGCGATATAAACTGACGCGGCGCCTTTAATGAGCAGCGCGTAAACAGCCGCTCGCGCCGCCCCTCCAGCTCCCAAAACCAGGGCTTTTTTATTTTTCGGATCGAAACCCGCGTCCTGTTTCAGCGCGGCCAGAAAACCATAAACATCCGTGTTGGCGCCGGCCCACTTGCCGTCTTTATCTTTAAACACTGTGTTGACCGCGCCCAGATAGCCGCCGTCCACACAATAGTCAAGATACGGGATAACCACTTCTTTATAGGGAACGGTCAGGTTGAACCCGTCCAGGGCAAAGGACCCGCGCCGCAGACCTTTCATGGCTTCGCGAAACTCTTTGAGCGGCATTCCCAGGTTCAAATAAAAAGCTTTCAAACCCGCTGCTTCAAACGCCGCTTCCTGCATGGCGGGCGAAAGCGTGTGCCCGAGCGGATAGCCAAAAATCCCGTACAGTCCGAACGATTTTTCTTTTTTCACACAGGTGAATGCTGCGGATGCACGGACTGCGAAACACCGTGCGCCGTGATTTTGTTGACGGCAAAAAGATAGGCCTTGGCGCTGGCTTCAATAATGTCGGTGCTGGTGCCGCGGCCGCCGACTTCCTGGCCTTTGACTTCCAGCTTGACTACCACTTCACCCTGAGCGTCCATGCCAGATGTGACGGACTGAATACCGTAATGCGCCACGCGCGCTCCGGACTTTACGACCGATTCGATAGAACGGAAACACGCATCCACAGGCCCGTCTCCTTCACAGCGGGCTTCATAAATCTTGCCGCTGCGCTTCAGCTTGATTTCAGCCGTGGGCCTTTTCCCGGTTTCGCACAGCACGCGCAGGAAATCCAGCTTCCAGGTTTCCGGCACGCGGGCAATTTCATCTTCCAGGATGGCTTCAATGTCTTCATCAAACACGTATTTCTTTTTGTCGGCCAGCTGCTTGAAACGGTCGAAGGCCTTGTTTGCATCTTCCTCATTCAGGCGGTAGCCCAGTTTTTCAACTCTCTCCTTGAATGCATGGCGGCCGGACAATTTTCCCAGGATCAGCTGGTTGCCGGACAGGCCGATTTTTTTCGGGTCCATGATTTCGTAGGTCTGGCGTTTTTTCAGCACGCCGTCCTGGTGAATGCCGGACTCATGCGAAAACGCGTTGCGGCCCACAATGGCCTTGTTGGGCTGGACGACCATGCCGGTCAAATGCGAAACCATGCGCGAGGTCTTGGTGATCTCAGACAGCTTGATGTCCGTGTAGCAATCCATGAAATCCTTGCGCGTATCGATGGCCATGGCGATTTCTTCCAGCGACGCGTTGCCCGCGCGCTCACCGATGCCGTTGATGGTGCATTCCACCTGATTAGCGCCGGCCAGGACCGCCGCCAGTGAATTGGCAACCGCCAGGCCCAGATCGTTATGGCAATGGACCGACAAGATCACTTTCTTTCCCAACGAAGGGTTTTTCTTGATCAGAAAATGGATCAGGTCTGAAAATTCCTGCGGCACGGTGTAACCGACGGTGTCCGGAATGTTAATGGAGGTCGCGCCCGCATCAATCGCGGCTTTCACAGCCTGCGCCAGGAAAACAGGCTCCGTGCGCGCCGCATCTTCGGGCGAAAACTCGATCTGCTTGAAATTCTTCGAAGCGGCGCTGATGCCTTCATAAGCGATCTTCAAAATTTCGCTTTTGCGCTTCTTCAATTTGAACTCGCGGTGGATCTGCGAAGTGGCCAGGAAAACGTGAAGACGCTTTTTGGCGGCAGGTTCCAAGGCGCGGCGGCAGGCTTCGATGTCCTTTTCGGTCATGCGGGCCAGGCCGCAGATGATAGGCTTGCGGACCTGCTCGGCGATCATGCGGACAGCCTGCATTTCACCGGGCGATGAAGCCGGAAACCCGGCTTCAATGACGTCGACATTCAAAGATGCCAGCTGCCGGGCAATTTTCAGCTTTTCGTCGGGAGTCAAAGACGCGCCGGGAGACTGCTCGCCGTCGCGCAGCGTGGTGTCAAAAATATGAATTTTGCGTTTCTGAGACATAAATAGCTCCTGATCTGCGGGTAATCAGGCTCGTACGGCGCCAAAAACAACCCGCGGCAGTAAGGGCTGCGGGAATTGCTTCCGTACCAGCCTGCTTACTGCCGCGTAAGTGTTTTTTATTTTTTTAAGCTTTTACTTTCACTTTTTTGGCTTCAGCCGGCTTGTTTCCTAGGCCGGAAATCCAGTGCATCATGCCGCGTAGCTGAGTTCCGATCTTTTCAATCGGGTGCTCGTCGCAAACTTGGCGCGCCTTGTTGTAGTTCGGGCGGCCCTTCTTGTTCTCATCCATCCATTCCTTTGCAAAAGCGCCGGTCTGGATTTCTTTCAGGATCTTTTTCATTTCCTTGCGTGATTCGGCACCGATCACACGCTTGCCGCGTGAATAATCACCGTACTCTGCCGTGTCGGAAACGCGGCGGTGCATGCCGGAAATACCGTGTGCGAAGATTGCGTCCACGATCAATTTCACTTCATGCTGGCATTCAAAATACGCCATTTCAGGCGCGTAGCCCGCTTCAACCAGAGTGTCATAGCCCGCGCGGATCAGTTCAGACAAACCGCCGCACAGAACAGCCTGCTCACCGAAAAGGTCGGTTTCGGTTTCTTCTTTAAAGTTGGTTTGGATAACGCCCGCGCGCGTACCGCCGATGGCCTTGGCATGAGCCAGCGCCAAATTCAGCGCGTTGCCGCTCGCGTCCTGATGGATCGCGACGAGGCACGGAACGCCCCCGCCTTCCTGAAACTGCGTGCGCACCAGCGCGCCCGGACCTTTGGGAGCAACCATGAACACGTCCACGTTCTTGGGCGGCTTGATATATCCAAAATGAATGTTGAACCCGTGTGAAAACAGGAGCGCCTTGCCCGGCTTCATATAAGGAGCAATGCTCTTCTCGTAGATCTCGGCCTGCAGGTGGTCCTGGGTCAGGATCTGGATCAAGTCGGCCTTCTGCGCGGCTTCTTCCGCGTCCACCGGCTTGAAACCGTCGGCAACAGCCTGATCATAGTTTTTCCCGCCCTTACGCTGAGACACGATGACTTCAACACCAGAATCACGCAGGTTGAGGCTCTGCCCGCGGCCCTGAATGCCGTAGCCCACGATGGCAACCTTCTTGCCTTTTAAAAATTTTAAATCAGCGTCCTTGTCGTAATAAATTTTCATGAAAATCTCCTTAATGAGCACCGAACTTACGCGAAGCGTTAAGTTCGTAGTGCGAACGTTAGCCAAGTTGTCAAACGTCCCAGAAGCGCTTGCTTGCAAGCGCAGATTGGGATTTCCTTAAATGTTTAGTTTATTTCGCCGAGGCCTTGGCTTTTTTCTTCACAACCGGCGCGCTTACTTTCTTTTCTACCGCTTTCGCTGGAGTAGAAACCGCGATTTCCTTGCGGCGGGACAATGCGATGAGGCCGGTGCGGACCGTTTCGCGGATCCCGATGGGCGCGAGAAGTTCAAGCATGGCGTCCACCTTGCTTTCACCGCCCGTGACTTCAATGATCAAAGTTTCGGGGTTAACGTCAACGATCTTGCCGCGGAAAGTGTTCACAATCTGCATGACATCATTGCGGGTAGCCGCGTCATTGGTGACCTTGACCAGCAGAAGCTCGCGGTCCAGCAGCTCTTCGCTCTTCAGGTCCTGGACCTGGATAACGTCGATCAGCTTGCTCAACTGCTTGACGATCTGTTCCAGCACGCGTTCATCGCCGTGAGAAACAATGGTCATGCGGGAAACCGTGGGATCATGGGTCTCCCCTACAGCAAGGCTGTCAATATTGAAGCCGCGCGCGGAGAAAAGGCCGGCCACACGCGCCAGCACGCCAAAATGGTTTTCAACCAGGACTGCAATCGTATGTTTCATCATAAAATTCTCCTCAGCCTTTCTTACGCCATGTCCATGACCTGGTCGAGCGCGTGGCCCGCAGGAACCATGGGATAAACGTTGTCGCTCTTGGCCACCAGCACGTGCACCATGGCCGGGCCTTTCTGGGCCAGAGCTTTTTTGATCGCGGGGATGACGTCTTCCTTCTTTTCAACGCGCACCGCGAACATGCCATAACCTTCGGCAAGTTTCACGAAATCAGGATTGGACGGGCCCAGCGTGCTAGCCGAGTAGCGTTCGCGGTAGAACAGCTGCTGCCACTGGCGGACCATGCCGTGATGACCGTTGTCCATCAGGATCAACTTAACAGGTACTTTGTAATGAACCGCGGTCGCCATTTCGCAAAGCGTCATTTGGAAGGAACCGTCGCCATCAAAGCAGACAACCGTTTCATCCGGGCGCCCAAGCGCGGCGCCGATCGCGGACGGGAAACCGAAACCCATGGTACCCAGGCCGCCCGATGTAATCATACCGCGAGGATTGGCAAAACCGTACCATTGCGCGGCCCACATCTGGTGCTGACCCACACCGGTCGTCACCACCGCTTTATGATTGGTCAACTCACCCACTTTTTCAATGACGTATTCCTGGCGGATCTGCGAAGAGCTCTGGTCATACTTCATAGGGTGCTTCTTTTTCCAGGCCTCAACCTGTTCCTGCCACGCCTTGGTCTGGGGACGCAGGTCGCTGACGTGTTTGTTCAGTTCTTTCAGCACAGACTTCACGTCGCCAATCAGCGGATGATGGACCTTGATAACCTTCGAAATCGAGGAAGGATCAATGTCAACGTGGACAATTTTTGCGTTCGGCGCGAACTTGTCGATCTTACCCGTAACGCGGTCGTCAAAACGCGCGCCAACGGCGATCAGCACGTCGGAATTCTGCACCGAATAATTCGCGTAATGCGTGCCGTGCATGCCCAGCATACGCAGGGACAGCGGATGGGTTTCCGGGAAAATACCCAGGCCCAGCACGGTAGTCGTGATCGGAATACCAGTCTTTTCAACCAGCTCGATCACTTCTTTCTGCGCGCCGGAAACAACCGCGCCGCCGCCCACATAAAGCACGGGCTTCTTGGCAGCCATGATGGCCTGCGCGGCCTTTTTAATTTCTTCCTTCTGTGAATCGATGGAATGCGTTTTGTAAACCGGCTGATAGCTGCGGATATTGACTTCTTCCGGCCATTCAAATTCAGCTTCCGCGCGGCTGACGTCCACCGGGAAATCGATGAGCACGGGACCCGGACGGCCGGTGGAAGCAATGTAAAAAGCTTCACGCACGGTACGCGCGATGTCTTTAGCATTCTTGACCAGGAAATTATGCTTGGTGACGGGGCGCGTGATGCCGACCACGTCCGCTTCCTGGAAAGCATCAGAACCGATCGCGTGCGTCGCAACCTGGCCGGTAATGCAAACCATGGGAACGGAATCCATATATGCCGTGGCCAGACCAGTCACGGTATTGGTGGCGCCAGGGCCCGAAGTCACAAGCGCAACGCCGGGACGTCCGGTAGCACGGGCATAACCGTCAGCCATATGGGTCGCACCCTGTTCATGGCGAACCAGAATAAATTTCAATTTGGAATCATACAGCGCGTCAAAGGTCGGAAGGATCGCGCCGCCCGGCAGTCCGAATACATAGTCGACGCCCTCTTTTTCAAGGGATTTGATCATGATTTGAGCGC
>CAZKMJ010000054.1:8078-12719 GCA_964553835.1 uncultured bacterium | reverse complement strand
CAGATATAAAGACAGAATCCCAGGCCTGTCTTCCCCCGGTGTGGCAAAATAGCCCGTGTAGACATATTTCAGAAGGCTTTTGACAATCCGCCCTATCTCATCCGTTTTTGGAATACCAACCGGTGCATTTTCATGATTGGCAAGGTACCTTTCAACGAAAGCCATAACGCCATCCATTTCAAATGGATTACCACGGGTCAGAATATTCAGAAGAGCCGATTCCGCGCCCTCCATAGGCAGATGCACCTCAGTAGGCCCGACCTGCGTGGCTGAACCCAGATACATCCCGAGAGTCAATCCATTCCGCTGGTAAGTCCCGAGGACCTGGGCCAGCTCATCTACCTTGTCCGGGTCTTTAAGCAATTCCGCCATGCGCAGCCCTAAAGGCCTGCCGATAAAACCCACAATATCGTTAAGCGGCCTGCCCGTTTCGGCAATTATTCCGTAGTTCAGAAATTCATCCATGTCGGTCACGAAAGGAAGAACTTCTGTAAATAATTTGTTCAAAGTGTTGGAGTGGAAGACAAATTTGAACTGATCGATCTCCAGGCTCAACCGGTAAATCATGTACTGCCTTGCAAGCCTGCTTTTTTTAAGTTTTTCAGCCAGGACCGGGTAATCAGCCGATGTCGTAAAATCCCGATCTGTGTACATCTTGCTGCGAAATGAATCGAGCTCCTGAATCTCACTCTTGTCCAGGCCAGTCTCAAAATTAAGGTTCGGGCCTTTCAGGTAACTGAATTCAGGACTTGTAATGTCACCGGAAGGCAGAGCAATCTGATCCATGAAAGATTTAAGCTCCTGCGCGCGAAACAGCAGATTAACCCTCTTTAGGATAGCCGGTTGATGGATCGCGCTCATTTTCGGTTCCTTTAAAGCTTGAAGAAGGGCCTGGAGCTGCGCGTAAGCTTCATCCGGCTCAAGCTTCTGCCAAATGACTTCATTTTCCAGCGTGCGGAACCTTAGAACCAGCCGACTGCGATCGTATGCAGTCATGTTCCGCGCGAATTCATGAACAACTTCGGGGATCAGGGCCGTGGCCAGGGCACGGCGCACATAACGGTTGCGGTTATCAATGTAGGCAGTCAGCCGCTTGACGGAAAGATTCGCGGTAATGGGATCTTTCTCCTGCGCAATTATACCCAGCAACACCTTGATCGTAGCGAATTCCATTACAGCAGGAGCCCAAAGATTGACACCCTCCAGAGAATTGGCGTAAGCCGAATCAAGCGTCGCTCGCACTTCAGATTTGGGAGATGAAGGCACGATCTGGTCGCGAAATACATACTTTTTCTGGACAGGGTCATAGACCGTTTCATCTGGCGTTGTTGTTGTTCCTGCCGCCGGAAGCGCGGCCGTTGACACATATCCCCTGAAATTAGTTAAAAGGCTGGCCCATTGCGCGGCATTGACAGGCGCTCCGCTCACCTGTTTCTTGCCGTCATAAAACTGAATGCTTTCCATGGAATCCAGAAGCTCGCGGCGACGCGGTTCAGCCGCGGGCAAGTACCAGTTTGGGCTCCGCAAGGAAGTATCAAAAGACACACGCATGTTGACAGAAGCTTTGAACTGTTTTTTTACGGCCTCAATATCCGAATTGAAATCAAGACCGCGTATCTTTTCTGCAATAAGCCTGGATGGCGAAGTCTGCGCCTCATATTTTCTCAGCTCCGCTTCCCAGTGACGGTAACCCGGCGCTTGCGCTCCGATTTTCTGAATGGCCTCTTCCATGGACCAGATTTTGAACGGATAAGAGGCTGCCATTCTTTCCAGAATCGGCCGGCTTTTTGCCACGTCACGCACCCCGATGTAAAACTGGACGTCTGGCGCGAAAACAAGAGAACCCGATCCTCTCCGGCGCACACTGTCCAGAAGCGCAAGCATGTCATAAGAACCTTTGGCGAATTCCGCTTCAGCATTATCTCCAAGAGGATTCTCAATGACACCCGGCGAAAAGGAGTAAATCGCGGCGATCCTCCCCTGATCATCGAGCCGGACCACGTCGGCCGCGAAACTCGCGGGCTTGTCATCTTCAGTTTTGAATGAGAACAAGAAATCAAATTTAAGGTCTGTGTCCGCTTCAAATTCAGACATTCTCAGGACCTGCTGGGAAAACGCAGTGTTCAACCTTAGAACGGCCTGATAATACCGAGCTCTCTCATAATTGCGTTTGATGGCCCAGTAAACCGGAGAATAAGGCCAGGGCCAGCCGCCCAGGGCATTTTCAGCGGTTTTTTCCGCGCGAATTTTTTCTATAACTTTTTCAAACGGCGCAAGGTCCGATGCCTGCGGAGGAAGAGAAACAGCGGTGGCTTGCGTCAGCGCAAAAGCGTCTTTTTCCCTTTCGGGTTCAAGGTCTCTTTTCGCGGAACGTGCTTCCACACTTTCATGGATCAATCTTAAAGACATGTCCGGGACAGCTGTGCTGAGATTGAACAATAGATCGAGACGCTCATAACCTTTCGCTGCCTGGGCCTGAGTCATGATCGCAAGTGAGTCCTGCATCAATTTCTCATCAGAATCCCCGTATCTGCCTATACCGGCATTGTAGCTTCTTAAAAACTGATAAGTCGCGACACGAGTATCAGCATCAGCTGATGCAAGACCTTCCTGAAGCGCGGTTTTAATGTTCCCTGCCAGTTCTTCATCGCGAAGGTAAAATTTCGCCTGGACCAGAAGCGCGGCCAGCGGCGCCATTGCATTCAAGCTGGATTTCAACCGCTCCAAAAACAAGACCCGGTTGCCGGGCTCAGCCAGCAAAGTATTCAGCTGTCCGGCAAAAAGAATCAGGAGCCAGCCCGCCTGCCTTTCTTCAAGCGTCCCCAATCCTATGATTTTAATGCCGAAAATATCATCCAGGGTCATTTCCTGGAACGCCGGGGTCCAATGCAGCCGGAAGGCGGTAGGATTGTCCGCTGATTTCGCTTCATTGGCTTTCGAAAAAAACTGCGTGTAAAGATGAAGATAGTTTTTTTCCTGCTTTATCCTTTTAACAATTTCCCTTAATTTTTCAGGGGCCTTGAAATCATCTTCAGGGATGTCCTTGAACCAATCGGGTACACCCGGGGCCACTATCTGTGAATCTTCCGGCATGTATCTTTTTAATTTAGTGTCAAAGACAGCCATGTACTTGATCTGATCAGGAACAAGCCCGGTCCAGGCAAAAATCAGGTTCTTGGCAAAAGAATCGAGCGCGAAACGGAGGGCAGGGTCCTGTTGAAGAGCGCGAGCTTCGTCAACCATCTGAATACCGTCCCAGATATCATCCAGCGTCAGTGGAATCTTGGTCGACATTTCTCCCCGCAGCAGCCCAATTCCGCGGATAATCCCCGTATACTTGTCATCACCAAACATTTCCATGGGCAGGTCTGCCAATTCCATAGTCATCAGGATCGCGCGATGCAGCCTGCGCTTCGGGTCCGTTGTCTCAAAAACCCATTTTCTAAGGGAATCTGTTACAGCCTGGCGCTTGGGCTGCTCATACTCGATCATCGAGGCTTTCCATTTTTTGACTCTGGCATGGTCATCAGCATTGGGCTGCCAGAGTTTCAAACTCGCATTGTCCCGGATTCGAGCCATCGTCAAGTTTTTGATCAGCTCCTCACGTGAATCCATGCGGACTTCGGATTTAATTTTGACGGCCGTAAAGTCCCGGTAAAAATCTAAAGCGGTGCGCAGCTCAACGCCGAAAACGCCCAGGGCCTGCTTTATTTCCCTTTCGGTCTTCGCTTTGGGCGTGGGGCCAAGGGCGGCAGGATCATGTATCGGATAGACCGCGGCCTCCAGGCCGGCTGTAAACTTCGCGGCTTCAGCATCCATGGGAGGAAGCCTCGTTCCCATGCGGGCAAGGCCATCAAGATGATCACGAAATTGAGTGAGCCGGCCCATGGCCGGACCATCCAGCTCTGCTCCGATCCGAAGCGCCGGGTTGGGGTGGGCGCGGTTAACCCTGTAAAGCTGTGTCCTGCTTGCCAACGCGCTCAAGTGCAGCATGTTGGCTGTGGTTACACGTTTCGCGGCATCATCTAATGAACTTTCAACCGCTATTTCCGTGGCATCATATTCCTGCTTTACGGTGACAAGCCCACGCGAAATAATCGCGCCTTCCGCCCCGTAAATCCTTGTTAGATCTTCGTCGGTGGGAGTCAAGGACGTCGCGGCCACGAATGACACATTCTTCGTCAGAGCATCCGGTATGTTTTCCGTGCTTTTATTGAGCAGGTCCCCGTTCGCGAGGCCTAAAGTCAGCTGAACATCCGGAGCGAACTCGCCAGGGTTTTGTTCCCTGAGCCAGCGAAACAGGGTAAGTTCCGCCATAATATTTTTCCTCTGCGTTCCCTTTTGATCTATTTCATATCGCCAGTAAAGGGTCGACGGAGGAAAACTGTAGACCGCTTTTATTTTCTTGTCCTTGTCCAGCTCCACCACATCGAGCACAACCGCGCGGGGCTTTCCTTCATGGTCCTTGTAACGGAACACATAATTGAAACGCAGGCCGCTCAGGTCGGCATGGTCGGCACGCGTTCCCGGCTTGGCGTTCTGGGCCGCGTAAAGCCCCTGGACCAGGCGCTGGCTGATAGCAAGGCTTGACTCGTGGTAAAAATGCATCAAACGCAGCTTGTCATACGCCGCGCGCAAGTC
>CAZKMJ010000054.1:0-8068 GCA_964553835.1 uncultured bacterium | reverse complement strand
TTGCTGGTATTTTCCAGCTCACTGACGGCAGAAAGGGACGCGTATTTTTTCCTGAATGCCGCTTTAAACGCGTCATAATCCGGAAACCCGTAGCGCCTGAAGCCCACCACTTCATGCCCCATAGTAACCATTTCGTTTTGCTCCAGAGGAACAGTGGCTGTACTTTTGCGGTCCGCGACCTCACGGGCAAATTCTTCAAAGGTCATGTTCGCGAAGTCAACCCAAAGCTGGTAATCCTGCAGCGTCACACCATCAGCAAGCATGACGTCAAGCATCATCCCCCGGATCCGAGTCAGGTCTACATCTTCACTCTTGAGCGCCATGGCGCCTCTCATAAAAAGAAAGGCTGACATGACCTTTTGAGGATCAGAGCCAGACGCTTTCGCGACCGCTTTCAAAATGGGTTCAACCCATTCATCCCGTCCACCTTCATCCTGAGCCTCGATCACAGCCATCGCAAGTTGGCTGTAAAGGCTCATAGCGCTCATATGGTGCATGCCAAGACGCAGGATAAAAATTTCCCGGTTCTCGTCATCTTTTAAAAGCTCTCCAAGCCTCTTCATCATGAAAGTGGTAATTTTTGGCCTTACATCCACGAAAGGCTCTTTCCCCTCCGCGTTGGCTGTAATGGCCAAGAAATCCAGTGTTTTCAGGATCGTAAAACGGGGAATGTAGCGTTCAAGAATAAGAATAATTTTGTCCCCGTCCCCCTTTTTGGTCCCGAGCTTTCTCAGCGCGCGCACAAAATCCATTGTAAAAACTGCCTGTTTACCCAGCGTCTCGAATTTGGCGTCAAGAGCGGTCATGTCCCCGCTAAAATCAGCCGCCAGAAGCGCCGCCGCAAAATCTTCAACGGCCGCGTTATCGCCCGGGCTCGCGGCAGGTTCATCATAACCATGCCAGGTCAGGGCAGTATTCAGCTTTGCGTTTATTGAAATCCGGCTGGTGAATCCGAACCCCTTCTGGGCGTCGCGAAATTTCATGTCCATCAGCGCCGCGTAGTGCAGCATAGGCACCTTGAGCGCGGGTGCGGGAAAAAGATTGGTAATTTCTCGCGCAGCCTGCATGCCTTCCAGAAGCTGTTCCATTGACCAGTTTTTATTGCGGACCACCGTGCCCTGAGCTATCGCGGAAAGAAAAGAAAGCCATGGCCAGTAAATTTTCTGGGAATAGGCATTAAGATCAAATTTAGAAAAGGCCGCAAACAACCGGGCCGTTTTCCTGACAATATCGCCATAGCTCAGATAATTGACCAGCTGATTTCCGTATTTTTGCCTTTCCGTCTGATTTTTTGCATCCCTGATTTTTTTAATCCAGGCATCAATGACAGGGTCTTCAAGCTTGTCTCCTGTTTTGAAAATTGGGGTCTTGGCCTGTTCGCGGATCATATTGTCCAGAGTGGCCTGCCGGATAGCGCTGAAAAAAGTTCTCTGCTCAGCCTCTGTGATGGCGCGTGTTTCTGACCTGCCGCCTTTCATCCAGCGGAAAAATTCCTTATGCGTCTCGGCTTTAACTTCTGGAGTCAGCGCCCGGTATCCGCCGGTCTCAGGATCGTAAACACCGTTCCAGTACGCCATGGCTCCCGCATCTGGCCGGACCATGCTGTCCAGGACCTGCCGCATCTTGCTTTTGTCCGATTCAACAACGCCCGCTATCACCTTCATCGTTTCTAAACCTGTTATCATCCCGAGCGTTTCAGACCCCGGGATCAGGGTGGCGGCAGCGTCCTTGCTGCGGAGTAATGTCCGGCCTGAAAACAGAAGATAGAGGTCGTCATTCTCATTAAGCTTGGCCGCACTGAGAGGATTCAACTTAAGCTGGGGAAATTCCCTGCGAAGCTGGGCAATAGCACCCTTGTAGAGGCCGGCCGCTTTTTTGTCTTCTCCCGGTTTTCTTTCAAGTTCATTGATCGCTTTATCAAGGTCTAGAGAATCGATGCCTGCGACCGGCATGCCAGAAAGATCGCCCGGGGAATACAGAAAAGAGGTAAAAATCCGGAAGTCATCCGTCTTTTCACCAGCCTCAAGCGGATTCAGCGCCAGCCATTGCGCAAGTGCAATCAAGGCCTGCCGGTCTTCAAGGGTGTTGTCCTTGCGAAACGGAAGGTTCAGCGGCCCCAGATCAAAGAAATAAACTTTGGCAATCTTGCCGTCCTTATCGAATTCAACGGCATCAACCTTCACTTTCCGGGTCTTATTCTCGATGTCTTTGAAGGTAAGAAGATAATTGAACACCATGTTGCTATCAGGGTTCAAACGCTGGACCGTCATCTGCCCTACCAGTTTGTAATGCTGCTCCCAGTAGTAGATCGCGCGATGCCGCAGGTACTGGGTTTCGACTTGCTTGTCGAGCCGGGCTTTGTTCTGATCCATGAAAACAGGGTTGGCTTCAAGCAGGGCTTTCGCTTTTTCACGGACCTGCTCCAGAGTGGGGTAAAGGTCGGTGATTCCCGCCTGTTTTGCAGCTTCGCCCACAATGTCAAAAAGGTCGGTCTGCAGGTCATTGCTTATCAGGTCAAACCCGGGTTTGGGCGCGGCAGCGGAGGGCTCAGGCGGCAGAGGAGCTTTCATAAATTTACCAAATGCTTCCCTGAATTTTGTTACGTGCGGGGGCATTAAGCTGACAAAACGCATGACACCCGCGATCAGCCGCGGACTTAAAATGGGTTTATCATCCGCGAATTTTGCCCCGGCACCATACTCCTGCTTCAGCCATTCGATAACAGATTGTTTGGTCCCGTTATACGGTTGGGTCATGTCCGCGGTCCTTGGATCAACATCTGTGTACTTGTCCGCGGTTACCAGCGGCAGCGCCCACTCCGGCATGTCCGTAAGCTCATCAAAACTTTTGTCCATGGCCTCGGCAAAATCTGTTGCTTCCTTGGCTTCCCGGCGAGCTCGATCAGCGTGGACTGTTGTTTTGCCCGCGACCCTTTTCGTGGCTGCCGCCGCGGTAGCCTGGAGTTTTTTGACAGCTTCGCCCAGTGATATGCCAGGAGCACCACCTCTGCGGGGCGGTCCGCGCCGGTAAAGCTCCGCAAGCCGCTCCACGTCCGTCTTCAGAAATTTTTCAGTCCGGCTTTCCCAGTACATCTTGAAATTGGCGATCAGCTCCAAATCTTCAGCAGTAAACATAAAATGCATCTTGAACAAATGGTCCAGAGCGTTTTCAGTTTCAATTTCAGGAAAAATGCCGGTTTTAGGATCAAGGATTTCAGCGCGGGTCACGCGAGTCTGGTCTTCGGCCTCCCGGAATTGCAGGTCCCCGGCATTAAAACCTGCCGCGAAAGCTTGCATGACCTTGGCCCAGTCCATCAGTGAGTCGAAATCATTTTTGCGCGGGCGAACCCCTGTGGACTTTCCGCGCATTTCCGTGACCAGCCGCTCCAGGATTTCCCTCTGTGTTCCGGACAGAAATTCTTTTACTTCGCTGGCCACCCTGGCTTCATCCCCTGCCCAGTCCAGCGCCTTTTTCTTTCTCAGTCTCAGAACCGAGAAATAATTGTCTTTCAGCATGGTTTCCACTCTGGCGGCTATGGAGTCCCCGAAATCTTTTTTCAGGCGCTGGCGATACTGTTCTGTGACCACCGGCTTCTGCCACACCGGCGCGTAAACTTCAAAGCCAAGCTCATCAAGCAGGTTCAGGAAATCCTTGTCATAGCGCCAGGAGCCAGGCAGGGTCAGGTCGAATTCACCCGCTTCCTGCGTGACCGTGCCTTCAACCTTAATTTCATCTTTCAACTCCAGGTTGGCCCCCACAATCATCCGGAAAAGCTTTTCGCTCGTGATGTTGTCAGCCAGGAAGAAGGCCGTAATCAAGTCAACCTGTCCCTGGGCAGCGGCTGGGAGTGCCTTCCTTATATATGCAGCATCCCCCTCGATCTTGTTTACTGGGAAAAGGGTGGTGTCATACTGCTTTAAGAATTCCCCGTCCATGTCCAGCCCGTAAATCTCGATATCATCAGGTTTGCTCCCTACAATAATAAGAGCCTTTGCCCAGGCACCTGTGCCAAAACCAAGGTCCAGGTTGATGACCTTTTTGCCCTGCGCCCGGGCGCGTTTAATAATCCATTCCTTGCGCAGCACAGCGTTGGCGATGGCCGACTGGAATGACGGGTTCAAATTCAGGAATCTCGCGTGGCGAATAGCTTGTTCAAGTTTGTCAGTGGGGTTCTTTCCACCAATGCCGGTCTGGCCGCGCGGAAAAATCAATCCCCACAACTGCGAAACATTGCGAAAATTTCTGACTGCGGCACGCAGTTTCATTAGCTGGTCGATATCCTCAAAAGTCAGCGCCATATTTTTCGCCGCATCCTTGCTGTATTTTGGACTGTCCCATTTTTCAAAAAGCATTTTAAGAAGCGCCTGCTCCCTGTCGTTGAACACAACGCTTTCCTGGTCATCCTTGAAATAGCGCATGAACCTGGCAATGTCGTCGGTGAACCACTCCGTCAACTGGGCATAAGATCTCAAAACTCTTATCTTTTCTTCATCTTTCACGCCCGCCTTGTCCTGGGCCGCGTCATTTGGATGGACATAATCCAGCAGCAGGATTTCATAAGCCTTGTCGAGCATGTCGGCGATTTCATTTCGCGCGCGCAGATCAACCAGCTTGGAGTAAACCACTTCTTCAGCCTCCTTCCAGAAAGTGAAATCTCCCGGCCTGGCAGGATCAAAATAAAAATCAAGCAGTGGAGTCCCCGGTTTAACCGCGTCACCTTTTTTGACAGAAACCTTCAGTTCAACACCTTGAGCGGCCAGCTTTGAAGCGTTATCTCCTTGAGGCTTTGTAAGCGTCTGGACCACAACAGTCTTGTCCTTCTTTTCAATCTGAATTTCCCAGGCCTTGTCCGTTTCCTTGACTTCGAGCACCTTACCCTCAATCCTCGAGCCAAACGGTCTCTCTCTGGGCTCCCAATATCCACTCTGCGCATCATGCCGGTAAACGCGGACAAGCCGCGCTTTTCCTGAAACGCCTTTTCTCTCGTAGGTCACAGTAAATTTATTGTCGGAGGATGGATCTTTAATGTCTTCAACGCGGCCGGTTTCCGCTTCGTCAAGCTGCCATGGATTTTGCATTTCGCTTTTCCCATCAGGGCCCACCCAGCTTTCGAGCGATTTGCCCTGTCCCTTGAAATATACGGCTGCATTAGGATCCACAGGGTTGGCATGTGTGCGGTTTAAAAGTTTAGCCGCCATTAATTTTATATCGTTTCGCTGGGCCTCGCGGAACAGGAAATCCCTGAACCTGAGAACCAGCTTCAGCTTTTTACGCTGTTCTTTTTCACGATCGCGGTCAATCTCATGACGCCCGTGCTTGGCTGTAGGCAGACCATCTGCGGGCATGTCCTGGAATTCGCCTTCCACTTCATCCGGTTTGAGCTTGTCGAGAAAATCCTCAACTTTGGCCATGTCCGGCTGCTGCGCGTCCGTACTGCCTCGTTGATAAACGTCACTTTGAACGTCGGGGGGCTGCTCAAGCTTTTCGATCCTGATTTTTTCACGCGGCGGGTCCAGAAGCGCCTCATCTTTGACCTCAAGTTCAATCACATAAAGGATTTTCTGCTTGATCGCGTTTTCCGCCAGCATGGCGTCACGCTGGGCTTCGGCGTCCTGACCTTTCAGGATCGTGTTCCATTTGTCCGCGGAAAAATGGTTGAGGACATGCCCATGCCGGACTTTGTAACCAAGGCCCTCGATCTGCTCAATCGCGCCCGGAGCAAGGCCGTGTTCCGCGCTTAGCACGATCGTCAGCTTGCCGGGCCTCTGCTTCAGGACTTTTTCCTCTCCAACCTGTTCATAAACGGCCCTCCGCAGCAGCCTGCGTGAACTTTCCAGCTTTTCTACTAAACGCAGCGCAGCGTTTCCCCCGCCGAGGTCACGGTCCAGATCCATAATGGAAAAGATCATGTCTACCGTTCCCTGAAGAGTTCCATCACGGCTCAATTCTGAAAGAGTCCGCGGCTCCATCTTTTTAGGGTTCCATTCAGGGTCTGATTTCCCGGTGAAATCGGTATGTTCCTTTTCATAAATTTTCCTCATGAGCGGATCGTCCTGAGTTTCTGTTACATCCGCCGGCTTACGCTTTGCCATGTCCGCGGGCCAGCGCCGCTGCAGGGCCGAATAAAGAAGTCCATCACTGCCGTCATCGATGATATTTCCAGGCTGAAGCTCAGGATCATCCGCCATTTTTTCAACCAGCTGATCTATAAGATATAAAGCCGCGAGATACCCCTTCACCGTGGGCTTGCGTGTCTGTGGATGAACAGGCTTACCTGCCACAAAGTCGGTATTGGCCCCCATCTTTCCCAAATAATTTTTTATTGCCTTCATTTTGGGGTGCATGGTTTCCATATGTTTCGCGAGCGTCTGCATCACGTCCCTCAGCTGGGCCCTGGCTTCAGAACGTTTCTTCATGGCCTGGTCCGTGAAAAGCTTCACGTCTTCAGCATCATATGCGTTGGTAGTCAGGGATACATCAGGACGGAAAATACGCGACGCCCGGTCCATAAAAGACCGGCTGCCGGCATCAATTTCCATGGCATCCGGAAACATGCTGGCGAACGCGGCATATTCCGCAAGCTGGGGTAAAATCCGGTAACGCGCGCGGCCTTTCCATAAGTCTTCACCCAGGAAATCTCTCAAACCTTCTTCCAGTTCCGCGATCAGCTCATCCAGTTTTGCTGTGTTGATTTCTGACTGGTCCCATGCCTTGTCATCCAGCTCTCTTCTCCAAATCTCCGCGGCCTTGGCGATCAGTTTTTTGCGTTCTTTCAGCCAGGCATTAATTTTTTCAGCTTCGGTGTCAGACTCGGCTTTTCTGGCGTCAAAGTCGGAAGTGTAAACCGTTCGCGGATCCAGATAATCGGTCCAGTCTTTCAGAGTCCAGGCTGGATCAAAAGCCGGGGCGATCCCCACAGGATGTTCCAGGACCATTTCGGTTTTACCCGCCTGCTTTTTACGGACAAGTCTGGTCACTTTACCCGTTTCATCAAATTCAATGATAAGGACGGCCTGCTGTTCATCACCCTCAAGCTCCCCGTAAAACGTTCTCTTCCTCAGCCTGACGCCGGCCTCCTCCGTTTTCTTCTCCCAGTCACCGCGAGTCAGCGCCTTGTCAAAAGCCACCGGCGGAACCAATTCCCATACGTCTTCATGCGTCTGCCGCAAAATTTCCGGAGCCGCCGCATCATCCTGATAATGATACCGCTCAATCCTGACAACGTTCTTGCCCCCGCTGTCCAGAACAATCGTCATGGAGGTTCTGTCCTGAGTATTATTGTTGTAAGGTTCGTAAAATACACGGGACACAATTTCGTCGGAATAAATATCATCCTTCAGCGCTTCAAACTTGCCTCGCTCATCCCGCTGCTGCCGTCTCTCCGCTTCTTGCTTGGCCGCATCAATGTCTGCTTTTTTTCGGCTCTTGGGTTTGATCACGGGAAGAGGCGTGGCAATTTTGGGTTCGATTTCAGAAAGCTCAACGGGAAGAGCCACATGCTCATCTTCATATTCGACTTCTCCGCCCTTGCCAAAAATAACGGAGGTCACGCCGCTAATGGCTCCATCTTTTGTGTAGACAACGAGTCCATTTGGATATTTTTTGTCGCCTGTATATTGGCGCCAGGGCTCAGGGCCATCTTCCACTTCCGGGAATACCGCGGTTTCGGGCACCATGCGGTTTCTCCAGTCTGTCAAAGTCAGGTCTTTAATTTCATCAAAAGTCAGTTTCTTTCCGTTTACTTTTTCATAAATCATGACATGAGGCGCTTTCTCCAGTACATCCCCAGCCGTTTTGCTGACATAAAGGATCGCTTTGACGTCCCCAGTCTCGGGATCGAAACGGATTTCAAGAACAGGATTGCCCGCAGGGTCTTTCAGAATCCTGTGCGTTCTTTTTCCGGCTCCAGTCCAATCATCCAAATTGTTGGAACCATCATCTTTGCGGTCTACTACCCAATGGTCCTCATAGTCCTTGCCATAGGTAATAAACCCTTTGATGTTTTCTTCACCGCTGTCCAGCAGTGTCAGCACCGTGACTCCGGCCTCTTGATGCTGGCGCGCGATAC
>CAZKMJ010000053.1:11509-12895 GCA_964553835.1 uncultured bacterium | reverse complement strand
TTTAATTATTTCGTGATTTTCTTTGACCGGCCTTTTGAAGAGGGTGATTTTATCGTCATCGACGATACCATGGGCGTGATTGAAAACATCGGAATTAAATCCACCCGGATCCGCTCCCTGGACGGTGAGCAGATCGTGATTTCAAATACCAATCTGACCAATTCCCGCATTCGCAATTTCAAGCGCATGGCTCAGCGGCGTGTGCTTTTTAAGCTGGGGATTATTTACGAGACGCCACATGATCAGCTTGAAAAAGTTCCGGGTATGATCCGCTCCATCATTGAAAATACTCCGGGCGCGCGCTTTGACCGGGCACATTTCAAGGAATTCGCGGACTTCAGCCTCGTCATTGAAGTGGTTTATTTTGCACTTTCTCCAGATTACAACGTTTATATGGACACCCAGCAGAAAATCAACCTTGCCATCAAAAAGGTTTTTGAAAAAGAAAAGATCGAGTTTGCCTACCCGACCCAGCTTGAGCTGCAAAAGCCTGTTTCCTGATAGTTTCTGCCGCTTTCTTCCGTTTCTTTTGTGGACGCTCCTTGCCTGCGCTGTCCCCGGTTTTTCCGCGGAACCGCAGCGCATTCAGGCCGGAGGAACGGACCTCAATTACATTGAGGCCGGTTCCGGCAGGCCTGTGGTCATGATCCACGGCAGCCACAGCTCGGTTTATACTTGGGAATATTCAATTTTTGATCCGGTGGCGAGGAAATATCACGCGGTGGCCATTGACCTTTCCGGCTTTGGGCACAGCCGGCGTCTGAAAAAGAAAATGACCATGGAGGAGCATGTGGAAGTCATTCATGATGCCCTGAAAAAACTCAAGATTGAAAAGCCCGTCCTGGTAGGGCATTCCTTTGGCGGCGCGTTTGTGCTTTGCTACCTTTTGAAATATCAGGATGAAGTCCACTCCGCCGTTTTTGTCTCGCCCTACATGGCGCCTTTCAAAAAAGTTTTAGTGGCCTACCGGATTGGGAGTAAGCCGGTCATTGGCGACTTGTTTATTTTCCTGGTCATCAAACCCTTGCAGCTTTTCCGGTCCAATGTGGCCTTTATCAAGGGAGCATTCGAGCCGGACCCGCCAAACAAGGCCTACGCGGACAAGGAAGTACCGCTGGCACTGAGCCGGAAAAATTTTATGTCTAACTCGCGCGACATTTATTCTCTGAGAGATGTTTTGAGCCGGATGAAGGACCGTTACGGGGAAATTAAAGTGCCGGTTTATATTCTGGCCGGCGACTCCGACTGGATCGCGCCCACGGACCAACATGGTGCTTTTCTTCACAAACAGGTGAAAGGATCGGAATTTGTTCTGCTTCCCAAAACCGGGCATTTGCCCGCTTTCACCAAATCCGCGGAAGTTTTAAAGGCTATCGACCAGGCCGC
>CAZKMJ010000053.1:9469-11499 GCA_964553835.1 uncultured bacterium | reverse complement strand
GCAGCTTGGTGGTGGCCGCGGATCTGTTGACTCAGGCTATCGACCAGGCCGCCGCCTGAAAAGCATTCCCACCCATCCGCGCGAACGGATAATTTTGACACAGCGGAAGTCCGGGTGATGGAATTTCTTTTTAAACCCTGCGTAATTCTGAAAGTGTACTCCGGAAGTGGCCAGGAATCCGCCCGGCGCAACGCTGGCAAAAAGAAATGGTTTAATTTTTTCCAGCAGGTCTGTGAACAGATTGGCGCACACCAGGTTGTAGCGCGTTCCGGCGCGCAGTTTTGTAGCATCCGCGCGTCTGGCCTCCGCTTTTTTCATTCCATTTAATTTGAAATTGTACTGCGCGGCCCTGACCGCGACAGGGTCATTGTCCAGCGCCAGGATTTTTTCAGTGCCCAGCCGGTGGGCGGCGACCGAAAGAATGCCTGTGCCAGTGCCAAGATCAAGCATGGATCGCATGCCTTTTCCCGCCATCTCCACAAATGTGACCATGGTTCGCGTGGCTGGGTGCTGGCCGGAGCCGAAAGCGCCCTTGGGTTCCAGGAAAATAGGCAGGCGGTTTCCATTAAACTCTTTTTTTTGCCAGAAGGGGACGAGGGTAAATTTTTTTCCAAGCGGCATGATTCGGTAGTCCAGCTGCCATTTGTCAAACCAGTCTTCTTTTTTCAGCTCGCGGATTTTTAGCCGCATGCCGGGCTCTCGGTTCTTTTGCCATGCCGCCTTGATTTTCCGCACTGAGGACCGGTAGGGAGTGTAAAAAGCGGATTCTGTTTTTCCGCCAGCCTCAAAAACCACCACTTCTTCAGGGCGCACACCACAGGCTTCAAAAAATGACGGAGTGAAAGGTCCGCTTACGCGCACTTCATGGAGCTTGAAAAGGATCCGTTTCATGGGCGGTTAATTTATCACGTCTGAAGAAAGCGCTACAGTTTTTTTAAGAGGCGGCGATATTTTACTAAAGGCTTTTTAAAACTTAAGGGTGCGCTGATGGCCAAAACCATTTGTGTCATTGATGACGAGCCGGGTATTCTTGGAGAAATCCGCAACTGGCTTGAAGAAATTGGTTACAATGTAATCACGGCGCTTTCCGGCCCCGAAGCTTTTGAAAAAATGCGGCACAAGAAAGCCCATCTCGTGCTTTTGGACATTATTATGCCCAAGGTTGACGGTCTCGAAGTGCTTTCCCAGCTTAAGAATGACCGCAAAACCGCGGACATTCCGGTCATTATGCTGACTGCCAAGCAGGAGACCAAAACCATCATGCAGGCGCAAGAATTCCTGGCCGCGGATTATTTCTTCAAGCCCTTCAATCAAGAAGAGCTGCTTTACTCCATCAAGAAGCATATTTTATAATTCCAGGTTGACCCCGCCCAACTTTATTCATATTCTATTTTCAAAAGGAGAATTAATCATGCGTACTGCCCGTCTTTCATTTTTTTTCGCTATGCTCGCCATTTTAAATTTTATTGTACCCACAGCTCCTGCCCGCGCCGAAGGGGAAGCGGCAAAACAGGTCATTGAGAATTTTGTGAAAGATATCAAAGCCATGGAATTTCCTCCCCAAAATGTGGAGGCGAATAACGCGCTGGTCAAAAGCGCCAATAAAGCGCTCGACATGGAAAGCATGGGCAAGAAGGCACTGGACCAGCACTGGCAGCAGGCTTCTGCCGAAGAGCAGCAGACCTTTACCGACCTGCTGTGGAAGCTGATTGAGAACGTGGCTTATCCCCGCAGCCACAAGTTCATGGGGGAGTTTGAAATCCTTTATCCGGAGATCAAGGCGGACGCTACAGGCACCGAAGTCCACACTGTGATCAAGCAGCAGGAACAGGCGCTGGATGCCACCGTTATTTATCACATTTCAGCGGAAGGCAAAGTGGACGATGTTGTCCTGGACGGCGTCAGCATTATCGAAGACCTTCGGTTTCAGTTCGACAAAATCATTGCTGATTCGAAATTTTCAGGCCTTCTTGATAAAATGAGGGAACGTCTGGCGCAGGCCGAGGCTGAAAATAAATAATTTTCAGCAC
>CAZKMJ010000053.1:3109-9459 GCA_964553835.1 uncultured bacterium | reverse complement strand
CTCGCTGGAACTTGAAGTTCCAGTCTTCGCAGAAAGAAAACGCAGCGCCTGCCGCCGCTTAAGAGGATTTTTTAGCAGTCGATTCCAGCAGGTCCAGTTCGTTGTAGAGGATGTAGGAACCGATTTGCACACTGCCGTCCGGGTATTTGGCCAGGTGAAGGTTGCCCTCGTCTGAGCGCTCCACGTATTTCTTGATAAAATCCCGAGTCAGCTGCCCCTTTTTGTAGCGCTCCCGCATCAGCCACATGCCCCCGCGGAAGGCTTCGGTCGCCGCATACCAGCTCCCGTCATGATAAAACTCCAGGTCTTTGGCCGCTTTCAGCCTTTCGAAAAGGTAACGCTGCTTGTCCGTTTCACCCTGCGGGCTGTTGAGGTAATTTTTAAAGGCTTCAGTACCTTGAATGTTGGTAGAGCCGAGATAGACCTTTTCGCCGGCAGCATTAACACCTTTCTGTGGACCACCTCCCGTAGCGCATCCGGCAAGCAGGGTGGTAGTAACAGCGGCGACAAATAAAAAACGGGATTTCTTAATAGTTTGCATCGTCGGGTTCCTTTTCTTCGTCAGTTTCATCTTCCCACGCATCATCCAGACTGGACGTTGTCTCTGGTTGAGCGGCAGTTGCGGTAATTTTTTTCTGCTCCGCTGGGGCTGCTTTTAAAGCTGCTTCCATTTGAGCGTCAAGCTCGTCCAATTCTTCCTGTTCGGTTTTTTCAACCGGTGCCGGAGGCAGCTGTTTGGCCGCAAGCGCGGGAGCAGGAGGGGCTGGAGCTTCAGTCACAACCGGTTTTAGATCAGGTTCTGGCTCTGGAGCGGGTTCGGGCTCGGGGGCCGGCGCAGGTTTAGCAGCAGGCGCGGCTGGTGGAGGCGGTGCCAGCACAAGCGGAGGAGCGGTCGTTTTGAGCGTTCCGCCAGTATCAATGGATTTGCCGGGAACGCTGGGCTTTTTGCCCGCAGGCTTGACCCAATTGATGTCATGCCGCCCTGGGCATTCTTTGCTTGGAATATGAAGGCCGATGCCCATGTCCGGAAAATCAACAGGCGCAAAAAAAGTAACAAGCTGGAAAATACCGCCGAAAGTATAGAGCACGCTTTTGCCGATCCCGACCATGAAACCTTCCCACTCTTTGTTATATTGAGGCTCACGTGATTCGGTGAACCAGAATGCGCAGGACCCGACAGTGTGTTTGAGGCCATACTTGAATTTCGCGCCGGTTTTGGCGCCGTAGGTTTTTTCTTTAGTCCAGAAACTCGCGGCCATGGCCGTTGGTTGAAAACTGGAGGCGAACAAAAGTACCGCCATCAGAAAAGCCGATTGCTTACGCTTCATATTGAATGCCTCCGTCCGGCAGTGGAACATCCAGCGGCACCGGGAAGGTGAGAATATGAAGCGCGCCGCCCGCGCTGTCGGTGATGGTGTAAAAAATGCCTTCAGCGATGCCCGTCAGCTTGTTTTTGGCGCGGGAAGGCCGCCAGAAAAGTTCGGTCCAGCCTGTGGCGAAGTTCAAAAGGCCGAAGCCGAGCTTGTGGCTGGTTTTGTCGGCATAAGAGGTCTGGGTGGTCCAGGGGCTTGCTTTGATAGACGCGGCAAAAGCGGGTGATGAAAAGGAAATCAGGGAAACCGCCGCCAGTATCAGGACAAAACGTTTCATGCCACCCTTTCGGTTTGGAAAACGCTCCATCTTAAAGGCCCTACAGGGATTAGTCAAGCCGCCGGAGGTCCCAGAACAAGTGCTTGTTGCGGCGGAACGCAGTGCTTATAATGGGCAAACCTCAATTCGATGCGCAAACTGTTTTTATACGTTCATAGTTTTTTGTTTGTTCTTGCTTTCTGGGCGATTCCCGGCTTTTGCGGCCAGACTTCGGCTGTCATGGAGCTCAAAAATCTCAGCTGCAATGAGTATGCCTTTGACGCCAGGAAGTCTGAGAGCGCGGAAAAATCCCCGGAATATTCCTGGGATTTTGGCGATGGCACTTCCAGCAAGGAACCTTCCGGCATTCATCCTTATAAAAAAAGCGGCACTTACCGTGTAACTTTGACCGTTGGCGGCGCTGAAAAATCTTCCACGTCACAGCAGATTGAAGTCAATGTGCCCCCGCGGGCGGAATTCACAGCGCCTTCATTTTCATGCACCGGAGAAAAACTGGAGCTGGACGCTTCCGCTTCAAAAATTGTGGAAGGCGCGGAGCCGGTTTATAAATGGGATTTCGGCGATGGCGAGACATCCACAGGAAAAAAAGTGGAATACCGCTATAAAAAAGGCGGAAGCTACAAGCTGACTCTTTCCGTGGATGACGGAAAAAAATCTGATTGTTCGGTTTCAAAAAAAACCGTCGACATCAAGGTTAATGAAGCGCCTACAGCCATGCTGAACAAGGTGGCGCCGGTTTGCACGGGAAGGAAGGGAAAGAAAATTTCCTTCGACGCGTCTTCTTCTATAAGTCCCCAGGGCCGGAAACTGACTTATCATTGGGACTTCGGCGATGGCACCACTGCGGAGAACCGCAGCAAGGTCCGCCACCATTTTAAAAAGCCAGGTACTTATAAGGTGACGGTCAGTGTGGATGATGGCAGCGGCACTCCCTGCTCAGTCAACAAGGACAAGATTTACGTAAAAATCAACACACCACCCAATATTGTGCCGGGCGCGATGCCTGAGAATGTCCATGCCGGAACTCCCGCGGTATTTGACGGCTCCCAGTCCAGCGATCCGGACGGTGACGGCTTGAGCTTTTACTGGAGCTTCGGCGAAGGCAAACCGTCTTCCCAGGCCAAAACGACGCACACTTACAAGAAAAAGGGGAAGTATAAAGTTGTTTTCTTTGTGGATGACAATTCTGGCACCACCTGCAGCGGGAAATGGGAAAAGTTCAAGATCCGCGTGGGTGAGCCTTTGCCCGCGCCCGAACCTGCCCCGGCCCCTTCTGCTCCCGCAAAGAAGTAATCTTCCTTTATGAAAGGTCTCTATCTTCACGTCCCATTCTGTCTTCAGAAATGCCACTACTGCGACTTTGTCATCACAACAAAACGTTCCGGAAATGACAGGAGCGGTTTTTTTCACTCGCTTGAAAAAGAAGCGGCGCATTATTTTTTAAAATACGGGCGCATGAGTTTTGACACGCTTTATCTGGGTGGAGGCACGCCATCCGCGCTTGAAGGCGCTGAAATGGAAAAGCTGCTGGCCCTGGTCCGGGGCTTTTTTGATTTCAAGTCCGGCCATGAGCTGACGTGCGAAGTCAATCCGGGAGATGTGGATGAGAAAAAGCTGGAGCATTACCGCAAGGCCGGCATCAACAGGATCAGCCTGGGCGTGCAGGCTTTTCAGGACCGCCTGCTCCAGGACATGGGCCGTGCTCATACCGTTGAAGATACTCTCCAGACATTGAAGATGCTGCGCGCCCTGGGTTTTGAAAATATTTCTTTTGATCTGATCGCGGGTTTGCCGGGCCAGTCTTACGGGGAATTTCAGGAGTCTGTGGAGAAGCTGGTGGAGCTCGGCGCTTCCCAGCTTTCCTTATATGATCTGGATGTGCACGAGAACACTGTTTATGGAGCGCGAAGGAAAAGGGGGCAGCTGCCAGTGCCGGATGAGGACATTCGCGCGAAGATGTACGAACTGGTCAGCCGCCGGCTGCCGGAAGCGGGCTACCTTCATTATGAAGTCTCCACTTTTGCCAAGCCCGGCTGCCAGTCCCGGCACAATCTGATTTACTGGCACAATCAGGAATATCTGGGACTTGGTCCTGGAGCCTTTTCCTATTTGGGTGGCGTGCGCTACCAGTTGACACCGGACGTGCGCCGCTGGATTGAGAAATGTGGTCAGGACGATTGGGTTCCGGACACTCAGGACGTTCTTACGGAAGAAGAAAAGGAAACAGAGACATTGTTTACAGGACTGCGGCTTGCCGAAGGTTTTGATCTGACCCGTGTACCCAAAATTCGGGCGCGTGTGGAAAAGAGACTGGAAGGCATCAAGGACCAGGAGCTTTTTAGCCGCGAAGGTGATGTGCTGAGTCTTTCTTCCCGCGGGCGTTTTTTTGTGGAAAGGTCAATCGGTTATCTGATCCAGAAATCAGGCGGGTGACAGAAAGACCAGGATTTCGATGTGTTTGGTCCTGGGAAACATGTCGAACGGAAAAGCAGAATCAACTTTCAGCCGTCCTTTTTTCAAAATGAGACCAAGGTCGCGCGTCAAAGTCCCCAGGTGGCAGGAAACATAAGCCAGATTTTCAATTTCTGGATGCTCTCCAAGTTTTTCAGCAAGATCGCCGGCCATTCCGGTGCGCGGCGGATCTACCACGACCATGGCTTTTTTCAGATTTGATTTCTGCAGCCACGACGGAAATATTTTCTCAACCTTTCCTTTAAGCACTTCCCCCTTGAGGCCCTGCTTCTCCAGATTTTTTTCAAGCGCTTGAAGTCCCCATGAACTTTCTTCTGCAAGAACAAGAGTGGTTTTTGGCGCGGAAAGGAAAGTGAAGGTGCCCACGCCCGCATAAAGGTCCACAAAAGTCTGGGGCGCGGCTTCGACTGCTTTCCTCCTGATTTTTTCAGCCATGGCTGCGGTCATTTCCAGGTTGTTTTGGAAAAAACTTTTTGAGTGGGTGATCAGGGTTTGTCCGCCAACCTCAATCTCAAAGAAAGAGTCATTATGGCTGGAGACCATTTTCCCATCTTTTGAAACGCGGTAAGTGGTGTCAGGTTTCCCTCCCTGTGCCGGCATTTTGAAAACGTCAGCCAGTGCGGGAGAGGCAAGAAGGCAGGATTTGATTTCAATCAACGTGCGATTGTCTTTCGCGAAAAAGCCCCGCCGGCCGTGTTCTTCGTGAATGGTGACGCTGCCACGGTAGCCGTAGGGGACTTCGCTTGCGGTGATGGGCCGCACCAGTTCAGGCGCGATTTTTAAATTTCGAGTCAGATGTTCCCGTACCTGGATTTCTTTCCACTTCAATTCTTCCGTGTAATCCACATGCTGATACTGGCAGCCGCCGCATTGTTCCACATAAACGCATGGCGGCGCCACACGCGCGGGAGAAGCTTGAAGGATTTGCCGGGTTTTCCCGCGCAAGAACCGCGGCTTGGTTTCGGTGATTTTGGCAATAACGGTTTCGCCCGGGAGCGCGTTTTCTACAAAGCAGATTTTACCGTCAATGATCCCGATCCCTTCACCGCCGTAAGCGAGTTTGGTGATTTGCACCTGTTTGTCCATGCCGGCATTATACAGGAAATCCACAGTCCGAAAAAATCAAACGGGGTAAAAGTGACGCGCGCAATGAATTCTCCGTAGTGAAACGCAAAAAATACATTGAAAGCGACAGGCAATGCTTGATAGACTTTTCCTACACAAACAGGAGGAGTTATGAGCAAGATGTTTTCCGAATTAAAATCAATGTCAGTAGCCGTGTTGATCGTGACGCTTCTTTCGGCCTGCAGCAGCACTACTGTTGCCAAGGACTTCAACGGTCTTGCGACCACTGAAGGTCAGCCGATCGGCCACCTCAGCACTTCCAATATGGCTGTCCACCTGCTTGTCGGCAAGAAGCCCGTCTGGGGCAATGCCAGCCTGGAGCAGACGGTCGCCGATTTCACGGCTGCCGCGAAATCGCACAATGCTTCCAAAGTGCACATCGTGCAGTCCAGCCAGCATAAACTTTGGTTCTTGTTTTTCCCGTTTACGCTTCTGGTCACTCCCGTGTTCAGTAATGTCGCGGGCGAAGCTATCCAGTAAATCCAACTCACTGCGCCGGGGGCATAACGCCCCCGGCGCATTAACTCAAGGCTTGCCATGAAAAAAATTTTTCTTTCCATCCTTGTTCTTATTGTTGCCGTCGTTGCGCTTCTGGTTGTTTTCCAGGACATGGTCCTGAAAGTGGGCGTGGAGCAGGCCGTTACCCGCGTGACTGGTTTTCCGACCACTGTTAATTCCATCCACTACAGCTTTCCCGAAACCATCCATATCAAGGGTCTGACTATCAGGAACCCCGAAGGTTTCCAGGAAAAGATTTTTGCGGACATCCCTGAAATTTTTGTAAGCATCAGCCTGCAGGAAATCCTTAAAAAAGAGAGCATGCACTTGAGGGAAATCCGTTTAAACCTTCAGGAAGTCATGATTGAACGCAATGCGGAAGGTGTGACTAACCTCCAGAAGCTCAGCTCTGTGGGGCAGCAGGCCAGCGGCGGCCAGTCCAAGCCCGCGCCCAAGGCTGAAACCAAAGCTGAGAAAATGCCCTTCCTTCTGGATCGTTTTGTTCTGACCATCCGCAAAGTTGGTTTTAAAAACCACGGTGGTGTGATCCCGGGGGTTGATGTGAAGGCCAATGCGTTGAGCGGAACATCGGTTGATATGAATGT
>CAZKMJ010000053.1:0-3099 GCA_964553835.1 uncultured bacterium | reverse complement strand
CAAGGACCCGTTGATTCTGGTCAACCTGGTGGTCATGAAGATTGTTTACGGGACTACATTTGGCAGACTGGCCGGCCTTGATCCAAAAAAATTGCTGGGCCAGGGGCTCGACACCACGTTTGCAAGCGGTGAACAACTTTTCAAGCAGGGCGCGGGTTTGGCAACCAAACAGCTGGGCACTTTGGGAAACAAGGCAGGTTCTCTGGTTACCGAAACGGCCGGTTTGAAAACAGACCAGCTGAGTGGAGCGGTCAGCAGCGGGTTGGATCAGGGCACAACAGCTGTTTCTGGTCTTTTCGGCAAGCTTAAAAAAGCTGTTGGCGAAAATCAAGAAGCTCCCGCGGAGAAAGCTTGAACCCCCGGATTTTTTTCGGTCTTCTGGTTTTATTTCTGATTTCCGGCAGGGCCTATGCCTACAAAACGGCCAACGTGGAATTTGTTGACGTTAATGGAAATAAAATAGGCAAAGCCCTGTTGACGGAAACGGACAAGGGAATTGAGATGGGGATTGAAATTGAAGGCCTGCCTCAAGGTCCTCACGCCATTCACATCCACGAAAACGGTGTTTGCACACCTCCCGATTTCAAATCAGCGGGCGCTCATTTCAATCCTGAAGGGAAAAAGCACGGCCGCCAGAACCCTGAAGGCCACCATGCCGGCGACCTGCCCAATCTCTACCTTTCCGGTGAAAAAGAGATGCTTTACCTGGTCATTCCCGGCCTGACCCTTTCCCAGGGGCCCAAGTCCGTTCTAAAGGAAGGGGGCACCTCAGTCGTAATTCATGCCTCTGAGGATGACCATAAAACGGACCCTTCCGGTAATTCAGGGGACCGGATCGCCTGTGGAGTCATTGCCTGAGTTATAAGACGTTCTGGAGGTATATTAAAAAAAGTTAAATAAATTCAATCCCTTTTCCGTCTTAACAGCGTAAAATCGGTAACCCTCAAGATAAAGCCCAAAGCTTAGATCAGGAGATTGTATGAAAGTATCAGTTAAAAGTTTTCTCCTTTTGATTGCGGCGCTTCTCATCTGCAATCCCTCTTACGCAGCCACTTACAACGTGGACCTCGATCACACCAGCGTCAGCTTCAAGATCAAACACCTTCTTTCTTACGTTCAGGGAAACTTCAAAGATTTTAAAGGGACCATTGATTATGATCCCGAGCACCCTGAGGCGGCGAAGGTGGAAGCCGTGGTCAAGACCGAGAGCATCGATACCAACGTAAAGCAGCGCGATACCCATCTCAAATCCAAAGATTTTTTCGACGTTGAAAAATTTCCAGAAATGACGTTCAAGAGCACCAAGTTCACACCGGAAGGCAAGGAAAAAGGGAAGCTGGAAGGCGTCCTGAGCCTGCATGGTGTTGAAAAGCCGGTGACTTTTGATGTTGATGTTCACGGGGTCGCGAAGGATCCCTGGGGCAATGTGCGTGCCGCTTTTACCGCTACCGCCAAGATCAACCGGAAGGATTTTGGCCTGGCCTGGAACCAGGCCCTTGAAACCGGCCAGCTTTTGGTGGGTGAAGAAGTGGCAATTACTCTTGAAGTTGAAGGTATCCAATCCTGATCGCTTTTTGCGGCGTAGCATCAGTGAAAACAAACAGTTTTCAACGTAGTACCAACAACAAAACAGGAGGAGTACAAGAACATGGAAAAGAAGAATAAGAAAAGTGCCCTTATTGCTGCATCTGTTGCCGGCCTTATGGCAGTCACTGGAGCGGTTGCTCTTAGCTCCACGGCCTATGCCGAACAGGTTGCTTGCTATGGTATCAATGCCTGCAAAGGCACTGGTGCTTGCGGCGGTAAAGGTCATTCCTGCGCCGGTAAGAATGCCTGCAAAGGCGCTGGCGTTACGATGGTGGATACCAAGGATGCCTGCCTGAAGACCCCGGGCGGCAGCTTGACTCCTGCTGCGTAATAGGTAAATAAGTGGCTGCGGCTTTTTCCAGAGAATTTTACGGCTGCGGTGTTGGCCTCAGGACGGAACACTTTCCGGTCATTACAAGTGAATGGCCTGAGATGGACTGGTTCGAGGCAATCTCTGAAAACTTTATGGATTCAGGGGGACGCCCTCTTAAAATTCTGGAAAAAGTCCGCAGCCACTATCCTGTAGCACTCCACGGCACCTCGCTTTCCATCGGCTCCGCCGATCCTCTCAGACCCGAATATTTAAAACGTCTCAAAGACCTTGTTGACCGCATAGAGCCCTTTATTGTTTCCGACCATTTGTGCTGGAGCTCTGTGCAGGGCGAAGAACTGCACGATCTTCTTCCTCTCCCTATGACTGAAGAAGCGGTCCGCCATGTGGTGGAACGCGTGCAGAAAGTCCAGGAGTACCTGGGCCGCCAGATCCTTCTTGAAAATGTTTCGACGTACGTAACTTATAAACATTCCTCCATGCAGGAATGGGAATTTTTAAGAGAGATCGCGAAGCGTTCCGGCTGTGGTATCCTGCTCGACCTGAACAATATTTATGTCAATGCGTTTAACCACAAGTTTGACGCCCGTGAATACCTGAAAAATATTCCCGCTGACAAAGTGGGGCAGTTTCATCTGGCCGGCCACACCGACATGGGCAAATTTCTTTTCGACACGCACACAGGCACAGTCATTGACCCTGTCTGGGACCTCTACCGTGAAGCACTCTCTTTGTATGGAAAGGTACCGACCCTGATTGAATGGGACGCGGACATTCCGGAATTTTCCGTGCTGCAGGAAGAAGCAGCCCGCGCGAGAAAAATTTACGATGCATCGGTGCAGCGTTCTTTTGAAGTCCCGGATTCCCTGAAAAATGAGGCTGCTGCTAAAAATTCTGTCCCGCTTGCTGAGATTGAGGCGCGCATGAAAAGCTGGGTGCAGCCTGAACGTCAGAAGCTGGACTGCTTGCTCAACCCCCAGGGCGGTGATCCGGGAGCCGAGCGTTTGTCTGTTTACGCGGACGGGTATGTCGCGCGCATTCATGAATCCCTGAGCGAAGGATTTGAAGCAGTCAAAAAAGTAATTGGCCCGAGGCGTTTTGTAGAATTGGCGGAAGCCTACCCGGTAAAATATACATAAAATCACAACAAACAGAATTACGCGGGCCCGAAATTGACGGAA
>CAZKMJ010000052.1:0-12938 GCA_964553835.1 uncultured bacterium | reverse complement strand
TCCCCCCTGCATGAATCCCAGCTCTTCCTATAGAAAGAACGAGCTCATTCATGTGCATCTTTTTCAAAAGGGAAAACCCATCAGGTTTTTGAAACAGACGGAGTTCAAACAGGTTTACAGCATCTGCCTGGCGCGCGATGCGGACATTGTCGATATCGATTTCCAGCCTGTCAAAGTGAAGGCCGCCATTCTGAAAAAGACGCGAAATCTCCGTATCTGCTGATATCTCGCGGATATAGACCATGACTTCCGGCGGAAACCCTTCCGGATTCCAGATCTGAATGTCCTGAAAATGGGCCTCCCCCTTCAAAAAATCGATCTGCGCATGCTCTACCTCAACCGGCACACCAAGGTCCGCGCGAAGTAGCAGGGCCAAAACCACCCGGCCTGTATACTGCTGGAAGATAATGGCCAGAACGGCGGTAACAAAAAGAACTTTGATCAGGTTCCAGAGAAGTTTGAACATGGTATTCCATTTACGGAACTTCCAGGCAAATCTTTGAGCTAATTTCGGGGTTTTTAAAGCTTTTTACTCGTTGACACTCCCTCTATTTTGGAGATAATACTTCCGTCTTGACCGGTTCAAAAGATAATCCCAATCAGCTGTTGTGGATGCTCGGTTTGGCTCTTACCCTTCCGATGATCCTTCTCAGCGGCCCTCTTGCAGGTTATTTTATCGGAAACGCTTTGGTCAATAGGCTCCACTGGCCAGGCTTCCTGCTTCCGGTTCTCATGGGATTGGGCCTCCTTGGATCAGGCCTGCAAAGCTTTCAGCTGATCCGCAAACTGATGCTCAGCCAGCAAAACGCTGACCGTCAAAAAGATAAACCATAAAAATATATGCACGGAAACGAAACAGAAGCAGTACACGCTGCGGGCAACGGAGCCCATCACGCGGAACATGCCGCGCATGAGCTCCCCAATTTTATTACGCTTCTTAAAAATTGGTTCCCCGACGCAGGCTGGACCCACTTTCTTCACCAGTGGGAAAATGTTCTTTTTTCCCTTCTTGCCGCCATTATTATTGTAAGCACCGCGCTGATCGCGGCATCGAAAAAAGACCGTATCCCGAAAGGTCTTCAGAATTTTTGGGAAGTACTTGCCGGCGGCATTGAAAGTTTTGTGACCGGCGTACTTGGCGAAAAACACGCCAAAGAACACATCCCATTCCTCGGAACCATTTTCATTTATGTCCTGATTCAAAACTGGCTTGGCCTGATTCCTCTTTCAAAATCCCCGACCTCTTCATGGGGCACCACCATCGCGCTCGCGCTTTTCACGATGGCTTACGTGCAGTGGACCGGCATCACCAAACAGGGCCCGGTCCATTACGCCAAGCACCTGGCGGGAAATCCCTCAAATCTTTTCGGAATCATTTTGATCCCGCTCATGCTGATCATTAACCTTACGGTCGAGTTTCTGGCCGTACCGCTCAGCCTTTCGCTGCGTCTTTTCGCCAACGTTTCTTCGGAAGACCGCCTTCTTTTCAATTTCGCGACCCTGACCGTGAACATGTCTTTTCTTCTCGGTCTTTTCCAGCTTTTCGCCAATATTCTGGCAGTCGCTTTCAGCGTGGTGCAGGCATTCGTTTTCATGCTGCTTTCCACGGTCTACATTTCACTCGTATTACCCCATGAACAACACGGGCATGATGATCACCACGGCCACGAACCGGCCGCGGCCCATGCCCATTAACTGAAGCAAAAGGAGAAATAAAGAAATGAACAGCCCTCAAGAAGCACTCGCACTCGCTCTTCCCTTAGGTCTTGGTCTTGCCGCGTTTGGTTGCGCGCTTGGTCTCGGCAAAGCTGTTGCCGCTGCCATGGACGCCACCGGCCGCCAGCCCGAAGCTTCCACCAAAATCCTGGTCAACATGATGGCCGGCTGCGCTCTTATCGAAGCGCTTACGCTGTACGCCCTTGTGTTCGGCTTTTCTTTGATGGGCAAGATCTAATCCAAAAGGAAACAGAATGGAATTTTTCAAGTCCACCATCAATCTCGGAGAAGTCCTTGTCCAGCTGATCGCTTTTATCATTGTCTTTTTGACACTGAAAAAGCTGGCATGGAAGCCCCTTCTCGATTCGCTCAAGGCCCGCGAAGAAAAAATCAAGGCGGAGTTTGACAAGATCGAGAAAGCGGCGCAGGACGTGGAGTCCCTTAAAAAGGATTACGCGCTGAAGCTGCAGAAGATCGAAGATGAAGCGCGCCTTAAGATCCAGGAAGCCATTGAAGACGGCCGACGGGTCTCCAAGGAAATCCAGGACAAGGCCCGCCAGGAAGCCCAGGCGAGCTTTGAAAAATCCAAGGAAAACCTTGAGCTTGAGATCACCAAGGCCCGCGTGGAACTTCGCCGCGACATCGCGGAGCTTGCGGTCAGCACGTCTGAACGCATCCTGAAGGAAAAAATGTCCAGCGACCAGGCCCAACAGGCCAAGATCCTGGACATCATTAATGATCTGGAGAAAGCACTGTGATCGACCTGCGAGCCGTACGCCGTTACAGCCAGGCCATTTACCAGCTTGTCGAAAAAGGCGGGCTGGCCGACCTGGTTGACGACCAGCTGCTCGCACTTAGAAAGCTGGTGGAGAAACACAGGGAAATTTCAAACCTGGTCCAGAACTCCACTATTGCCCAGCCGGAAAAAGAAGATTTTATTTCCAAAGTCGTTCCGGCCGACACTAATGTGCTCCTGATCAATTTTTTGAAAGTCCTGATCAAGAAAAAGCGTTTCCAGGAGCTGCCCGCGATCCAGGAAGAGTTTCACCGTCTTTATGAAAAACAGCGCCGTGTGGAAGAAGTGACCGCGATTTCCGCGGTCGCGCTTTCCGCGGACAACGCGGCCAGGCTCGAAAAAGTCCTGGAAGCGAAACTCAAGTCGGACATCCGGCTTGTCACAAAAGTTGACCCGAAAATGATCGGCGGGCTTGTTATCCGCTTCGCGGGCAATGAAATCAACGCCGGTTTCCGCGCGCGTCTTGATGCAATCGACCAATTACTGAGGTGATGGAATGTTAAAACCCGAAGAAGTAGTGCAGGCCATTCAAAAGGAAATCCAGAAATACGAAAACAAGCTGAAGCTTGAGTCTGTCGGCTACGTGCTGCAAGTCGGCGACGGTATCGCTCGCGTATACGGCCTTGAAGAAGTCATGGCCGGCGAGCTCGTGACCTTCCCGGACAAGACCTACGGCATCGCGCTGAACCTTGAAACTGACAATGTCGGTGTCGTTATTCTTGGCCCTGACCAGGGTATTAAAGAAGGCGATGAGGTCAAGCGTACCGGACGCATCGCGGAAGTTCCCGCGGGCAAGGCGCTTCTTGGCCGTGTTGTGAATCCGCTGGGTCAGCCGCTTGACGGCAAGGGCCCGATTAACTCAGACAAAAAACGTCCGATCGAAACCCTTCCCCCGTCTGTCGTCCAGCGCCAACCCGTTAAAGAACCGCTTCAGACCGGTATCAAGGCCATTGACGCCATGATTCCGATCGGCCGCGGACAGCGCGAACTTATTATCGGTGACAGGCAAACAGGTAAAACCGCCATTCTTCTGGACACCATCATCAACCAGAAAAACAGCGGTGTTCATTGCATCTATGTCGCGATCGGTCAGAAACTTTCTTCTGTGGTCGCGCTCGCGCAAACGCTTGAAAAGTTCGGCGCCATGGAATACACCACCATCGTCTGCGCTTCTTCTGAAGATCCGGCGCCGCTGCAATATCTGGCTCCGTATGCCGGCTGCGCCATGGGCGAAGAATTCATGATGACTGGCAAACACGCGCTTGTAGTTTATGACGATCTTTCCAAGCACGCCGTGGCTTACCGCCAGCTTTCTCTTCTGCTCCAGCGTCCTCCGGGCCGCGAAGCGTATCCGGGCGACGTTTTCTATCTTCACTCGCGCCTGCTTGAACGCGCCGCGAAAGTACGCGACGACCTTGGCGGCGGTTCTTTGACCGCGCTTCCCGTCATCGAAACGCAGATGGGCGACGTTTCCGCTTACATTCCCACAAACGTCATTTCCATCACCGACGGTCAGATTTATCTGGAAACCGACCTTTTCTACGCGGGCGTACGCCCTGCTATTAACGTCGGTCTTTCCGTTTCCCGTGTCGGCGGTAACGCGCAAACCAAGGCCATGAAACAGGTCGCCGGTTCGCTGCGTCTCGCACTCGCGCAGTACCGCGAACTTGCGGCTTTCGCACAGCTTTCCACGGACCTGGACAAGGCCACCAAGGACCAGCTGACCCGCGGTGAACGCATGGTGGAAATCCTGAAACAGGGTATTTTCGAACCCCTGCCCTTCGAACGCCAGGTTGTCATTGTGTTCGCCGGCAACGAAGGTTTCCTGGACAGCATTCCGCTTTCCAAGGTCAAGACCTTCGAAAAAGGTTTCTACGCGTTCCTGGACAAGAATTACGCGGACATCGAACACGACATCCGCGAGAAAAAAGCCATGAGCGATGATGTTAAGAAGAAGCTGACCCAGGCGCTCAACAAATTCAAAGAATCCTTTAAGTAATAAACAACTAGGAAGCAATCGTGTCAGGACAGTTAAGAACGCTCCGCAACAGAATCCGTTCTGTTGAAAATACCAAGAAGATCACACGCGCTATGGAAATGGTCGCGGCCGCCAAGCTGCGCCGCTTCCAGGACATGATGCAGAAGGCCAAGGTTTACACCAATGGCCTTGAAAACCTGCTCAAGCGCCTCGCGGCCAGCCAGGAAAAAGGAAAGCAGACCCATCCTTTTATCACGCCGCGTGACGAGAAGCGCATTGCCGTGATTGTCATGACTTCCGACACCGGCCTTGCGGGTTCTTACAACAACGATCTGGTTGAAATGGCCCGGAAATTCGCAACAGAGAAAAGCGGCAAGAACCCTTTGCTGATCGGCGTGGGTAAGAACGGAATTTCAGCTCTGAAGCGCCGTGGCTTTCAGTTCGCGGACGGTTTTACCGACATCCGCGCCAGCCGAGTGGAAGAAATCCTGAAAGACCTGAAGTCGCTTGTCGAAGATTTGTATCTTTCCGGAAAAGTTGACGCCGTTTACGTAGTCCACAGCAGCTTCAAAACACTCACGTCTTACAAGCCTGTGGTTGGAAAAATCCTGCCTCTCGAAACACCCAGGGCAGATGACAAGTCCAAAGAATCCAAGGCCGAAGTCCGCTACATTTATGAACCGTCGGCTGAAATTCTTTTCCAGCGCCTTGTGCCGCAGTATTTCGAAGCCAAGATGCGCACCGTTTTTCTTGAAGCTATTGTTTCTGAACAGATCGCGCGCATGACGGCCATGAACCAGGCCACCAAAAACGCGAAAGAAATGATCGACAGCCTTGTGCTCAAACGCAACAAAGCGCGCCAGGCCGCCATCACCAAAGAGTTAATCGAAATCGTCTCGGGCTCCCAGGCCCTGAAGCTGAAATAATTAAATACTTAAAGGAGAAGCAAAATGTCATTCGGTAAAATCGTGCAGGTCATCGGTCCCAGCGTGGACATTCAGTTTGATCCTGAGTCCCTTCCCAAAATCCTGAACGCCATTGAAATCGAAACGGAAGTGGGCGGCAAGAAGTCCGTTCTCGTTCTCGAAGTGGCCCAACATGTCGGCGACAACATCGTACGCTGCATCGCGCTGGCTTCCACCGAAGGCCTTGTGCGCGGTATGAAAGCAAAGGACATGGGAGCCCCGATCTCCGTGCCTGTCGGCGACCAGACTCTTGGCCGCGTTTTCAATCTTCTTGGCAACCCGATCGATGAAATGGGTGATGTGAAGGACAAGAACAAGAAATACCCCATTCACCGCCCGGCTCCCAACTACGAACAGCTTCTTCCAGTCAACTCCGTGCTTGAAACCGGTATCAAAGTCGTCGACCTTCTCGCTCCGTACCCGAAGGGCGGCAAAGTCGGTCTTTTCGGCGGCGCCGGCGTGGGCAAGACTGTTATCGTGCAGGAACTGATCCATAACATCGCCACCGAACACGGCGGCGTTTCTGTTTTCTGCGGTGTTGGTGAACGTACCCGTGAAGGTAATGACCTTTGGCTTGAATTGAAAGAATCCGGCGTCATCAGCAAGACCGCGATGGTGTTCGGTCAGATGAACGAGCCGCCCGGCGCCCGTCTTCGTGTCGCGTTGACCGGCATCACCATGGCCGAATATTTCCGCGATGAAGCCCGCCAGGACGTGCTGGTGTTCGTTGACAACATTTTCCGTTTCACGCAGGCGGGTTCTGAAGTGTCCACGCTTCTGGGCCGCATGCCCTCCGCTGTCGGTTATCAGCCGAATCTTTCGACTGAAATGGCAGCTCTTCAGGAACGTATCGCTTCAACCCGCTCCGGCTCCATCACTTCCGTTCAGGCTATTTACGTTCCGGCCGACGACTTGACCGACCCGGCGCCCGCAACCGCATTCTCGCATCTGGACGGCGTGACCGTGCTTTCCCGTCAGATTGCTGAACTCGGCATTTACCCTGCCGTCGATCCGCTGGGCTCTACTTCGCGCATGCTGGATCCGCACATCGTGGGTGAAGAACATTACAACACCGCGCGTGAAGTGCAGCGTATTCTTCAGCGTTATAAGGACCTGCGCGACATCATCGCCATTCTGGGTATCAACGAATTGTCCCAGGAAGATAAAGAGGTCGTCATGCGCGCCCGTAAGCTGGAACGTTTCCTGTCCCAGCCGTTCAACGTGGCCGAAGCTTTCACCGGCCGCAAAGGCAAGTATGTGCGCCTGAAAGACACCATCAGCAGCTTCAAGCGCGTTGCCGCGGGTGAATTTGACCATATCCCGGAACAGTGTTTTTATATGGCCGGCGCTATCGAAGACGTGGTTGAAAACTTCGAAAAAATGCAGGCCGAGAACGCGAAAGCTTAAAAGACATGAGCTCCTACAAAATCCAGGTCCTGACCCCCCAGGGGGTGGCTTATCAGGGTGAAGCGGTTCACTCGCTTGTGCCCACGGAAAATGGCTTTGTAGGGGTGTTGGCCAACCATGCCCCCTATGTGACCTCCTCGGCCGGCGGCCGTTTTGAGGTCCAGGAGGCGGGTGGCGGTCAAAAAAACTTCACCGTGGGTCCCGGTTTTTTCGAAGTCGCGTTTAACGAAGCCACCTTCCTGACCCAGTCCTTTTCTGCTGTTTAAGTTTGTAGACAGTTTTACCCCCTGTCGGTTATAATTCCCCTTCTTTAGCAACCCCAGATTCAGGAAGAAAATGAGTCATTTTTTATTCTATTTTTTCGCCATAATTTCTGTATTGACCGCTATTTTCGTCGTTACGGCCCCCAAGCCTACACGCGCGCTTCTGGCGCTTGTCATGTCTATGTTTGCGCTCGCGGTCGTCTACCTTCTTCTTGGCGCCTATTTCGTGGCCATGACTCATATCGTGGTTTACGCGGGTGCGGTCCTGGTACTTTTCCTTTTCGTCATCATGCTGCAGGGAACAGGCGCTGAAGAACTCCCCCTGCGTTCCCGTTTTTCCCCGGCCCATATTTTTCTGGCTTCAATCGCGGGCATCGCGTTCCTGGGCCTGCTGGTTTCCATCCTGCTCAAAGGTGTCAGCGCTCTTACAGCTGGCTACACGGGCTCCACTGAAAATTTTGGCCTGGCGCTTTTCCAGAATTATCTACTCCCTTTTGAGCTGACTTCCTTGCTGCTTTTGATCGGCGTTTTTGCCGCGGTCAGCCTGGCCAAAAAGGAAGCGAAATGATTCCCATTGCCCACGTCATGGTGTTGTCCGGGATCCTGTTCTCCATCGGCCTCGTGGGTATCATGATCCGCCGCAATATTCTTCTGATCCTTCTTTCCGTTGAACTTATGCTCAACGCCGCAAACCTCATGCTGATCGCCGGCTCTGCCCTGCATGGCAAGGCCGACGGCCAGGTGGCCGCTTTCTTTGTCATGGTCGTGGCCGCGGCTGAAGTCGCGGTTGGTCTGGCGCTGACCGTGGTGCTGTTCCGCGCCAAGGAATCCGTCGACACCCATGACATCAAGGAGATGAAAGGATGAGCATCATCTCCATGGCCTGGGCCGTTCTTTGGATCCCGTTTTTTACGGCCGGTATTATTGCTTTTTTCCTGAAAAGCCGCCCCAAAGCCGCGGGCATGCTGGCTTCCGCTGCCATGCTTATCTGTTTTGGTCTGACCGTCGCGGCCCTAATGCAGTTCTCCCACTCCGGCTTTGAGAAAACTCCTTATGAATCTGCCATCAGCTGGATTCCTCTGCAGGGTTTCTCAATCGAGTTCGGCGTGCTTGTGAACAATATGACTCTGCTCATGATGCTGATTGTTACGGGCGTGGGCTCACTAATTTTTATTTTCTCCACTTCGTACATGGACAAGGACCCGGGTTATTCCCGGTTTTTTGCCTGTCTTTCGCTTTTCGCGTTCTCAATGCTGGGAATTGTGTTCTCCAACAACCTGATCCAGATTTTTATTTTCTGGGAAATGGTCGGCCTTTCTTCCTACCTGCTGATTGGTTTCTGGTTTGAAAAAGACTCTGCATCCACAGCCGGCAAAAAAGCTTTCCTGACCACTCGCGTCGGCGACGTGGGTATGATGATCGGCATCCTGCTTGTGTTTGGATTCATGGCCAAGGCCGGCATCCCAACTTTTAATTTCCTGGCGCTTGAGCATGGCCTGGGCCAGGCCGCGATTCCGGCCGGCACCATGACTGCCATCGCACTTTTGATTTTTATGGGCGTCATGGGCAAGTCCGCGCAGGTTCCCCTGCACGTGTGGCTTCCGGACGCCATGGAAGGCCCCACGCCCGTCAGCGCGCTGATCCATGCCGCGACCATGGTGGCGGCCGGCGTTTTTCTTCTGGCCCGCCTTTTCTTCCTGTTTGAAGCCAGTCACGACGCCATGCAGATCATTGCCTGGACCGGCGGCCTGACCGCGCTCATGGCCGGCACTATCGCTGTTGTGCAAAATGACATCAAAAAAGTTTTAGCTTATTCCACGCTCAGCCAGCTGGGTTATATGGTCATGGCCCTGGGCCTTGCCAATCCCGAGGCCGGCATGTATCACCTGACCACGCACGCGTTTTTCAAAGCGCTTCTGTTCCTCGGCTCTGCCAGCTTCATCCACGCCATGCACACCCAGGACATCTGGGAAATGGAAGAAGGCTTGCTTAAGAAAATGCCCATCACGTCTTTGACGTTTTTGATTGGCACCGCAGCGCTCATGGGTATTCCGCCACTCAGCGGCTTTTATTCCAAGGAAGAAGTCCTGGCCGCGGCCTTCACAGGCTCCAAACCTCTTTTCTATCTCTCAGTTGCGACTGTGTTCTTCACATCTTTTTACATGGGCCGCCTCTGCACGGTGGTTTTTTTCCGCAAACGCGAACACCACGGCCATGGCCACGCACATGAATCCAACTGGGCCATTACCCTTCCGCTGATTCTTCTTTGCGTTCTTTCCGTGATCGCGGGTTTCCTGCCGCTCAAAGCGCTGCTTCCCGCGGTAGCTGAACACGGTGGTCATCATGAAGGTGGCAACATTATCGCCATTCTTTCTCTCAGCTGCGCAGCCGCGGGTTTTATCCTGGCTTTCCTGATGTATTCCGGCAAAAAGCACGCGGACAAAACCGCCGGCCCTCTAGTTGTTCTCGAAAAGAAATATTTCTTCGATGAGCTTTACGACATTGTGGTCATCAAAGGTATCCAGGAAAATCTGGCGAAAATTTTTGATGTGTTTGAACGCATCGTTGTGGTCGAAGGCGGCGTCAACGGTACGGCGCGAGGCACTTTTAAAATCGGGGACGTCCTTCGCAAGCTGCAAACCGGCCTTATCCAGCTTTACGCGCTTGTTTTCGCGGCCGGCATGGTCCTGGTCCTTTACGCCGTGCTTGTCTGGGGGAAATCATGATCATCCTGCTTCCCCTGATCCCGCTTCTGGCTTCTTTTATTGTCCTGTTCGCGCCGGACAAAAATGAAGGTCTTGTTAAAAACCTGACCATTGGCAGCCTTGCATTCTGCTTTGGCCTGACCCTTTATTTCTTTTTCAATTTCAACGCGGCGACGCCGGGCTATCAATTTACGGTGGATTACCCGTGGCTTCCCGCCCTCGGCATCCGGTATCAGGCGGGCCTGGACGGCATCAACCTGACCCTTTGCCTGCTTCATGCCCTGGTCTCCCTTGCAGGCGCTTTTATTTCCTGCTGGCCCAAGGACCGCATGAAGAAATATCTGTTCTTCTATCTCGTGCTTTGCGGCGCGATTTACGGCGTGTTCACGGTCACGGACATCTACATGCTTTATGTGTTCTATGAACTGACCCTGATCCCGCTCTACCCCATGATCGGTATCTGGGGCAGCAAGAACAAGGAATACGGCGCCATGAAGCTGACCATCATGATCACCACAGGCGCGGTGCTCACCCTTTTTGGCATCATGCTTCTTTACCGCGAAGCCGGCCTTAATTCATTTAATCTGGTGCAGGTACAGGAACATCTTCGCGCCAATCCGCTTAGCCCGGAATTCCAGAAGACCATTGCCGGTCTTTTCCTGGTGGGTTTTGGCGTGATCGCGTCCATGTGGCCGTTCCACAGCTGGTCGCCCATCGGTTATGCCGCGGCCCCGACTTCCGTCAGCATGGTGCATGCAGGCGTTCTTAAAAAAATGGGCCCTTATCTGATTCTGCGCTTTGCCGTGGGCCTTGTGCCTGCCGGCGTACTGGGCTGGTCCAACTGGCTGGCTATTCTGTCCGCCATCGGCATTCTTTACGCGGGCTACGCGGCCATCAAGCAGACCGACCTGAAGTTCATGATCGGTTTCTCAAGCGTCAGCCATATGGGTTATATCCTGCTCGGCATCGCGGCCATGACTCCGACTTCTCTTTCCGCCGTGGTCCTTTTAATGTTCTCGCACGGCGTTATGGCGGCCGCCACTTTCGCGGTCATCGGATTTATTTATGAACAGGCCCACGCGCGCGGCGTCAAAGATTTCGGCGGTTTGGCCAGGCAAATGCCTTTTATCTCGATTTGTTTCATCATGGCCTCACTCGCTTCCCTTGGCCTTCCGGGTTTCTCAAACTTTGTTTCTGAGCTTTTGATTTTCACAGGCTCTTGGCAGCGTTTCCCGGTGCTGGTAGCGCTGGCCATCTTCGGCGTTCTGGTGACTTCCATTTATCTTCTGCGCGCGGTGCAGAGCATCTGCTATGGTAAACCCAATGAGCGTTGGACCTCCAAGCTCAAGGACGCCAAAACCCTTGCTCAGCGTTTTCCGTTTGTACTGCTCCTGGGAGCCCTGCTTGTTTTTGGCTTCTGGCCTCAAGGCCTTCTTAATCTGATCAGGCCCGCAGTCCTGGCCATGCTTGGGACGGTGGCATCATGATGTCAGACCTTTCTTTCCTGCGTCCTGAAGCCGTGGCATTCATCGTTCTTCTTATTCTGCTTGTCCGTGAAATCTTCAAAGGCAAGAACAGCGCGGAATGCTCTGGTTGGTTCGCGTTTTTCGCGAGCTTCGCGGTTATAGCTTCGATCTTTGTGCCCGGCCAGCCGAACGGTTCGGCTTTTGGCGGCACTTTTGTAGTGGACGGCTTTTCAACTTTCTTTAAAGTCTTCTTCACCGCAACCACCGCGGCTGTCATTCCCATGAGCCGCGCCTATTTCGCCAACCGCGGCATCAAGTTTGGTGAATTCGTCCTGATCCTTTGGTCTTCCCTGCTGGGCCTTTTCTTCCTGGCCTCCGCCAATGACCTGCTTTTGATGTTCATCACGCTGGAAATTTTTACGCTTTCACTTTATGTGCTGGCCGCTTCCCTGAAAAAAGAAATGAAGTCTGTGGAGTCCGGCATCAAATACATGATCCTGGGCTCCCTTGCCTCGGCTTTTGTGATTTATGGCATCGCTTTGGTGTTCATGGCGTCGGGCACAACGTCTCTTGCGGGCGTGCGGGAATATTTCGTAGCCAATCCGCATGAAAAACTGCTGCTCCTGGGCATCCTGTTCATTGTGGGTGGTCTGGGCTTTAAAATCGCGTCTGTGCCTTTCCAGCTCTGGGTCCCGGACGTTTATGAAGGCGCGCCCACACCTGTCACAGCTTTCCTTGGCGTAGCTTCCAAGGCCGCGGGCTTCACGCTCCTGCTCCGCGTCCTGTTTACCTCTTTTGTGGCCTTTGACGGCCAGCGCCAGTGGCTTTTCTCCGTCCTGGCGGCCCTGACCCTTGCTTATGGCAATCTGGGCGCGCTGCCTCAGACCAATATCAAAAGGCTTTTTGGTTATTCCAGTATAGGCCATGCAGGCTATCTCATGATCGGTCTTGCCGCCGGCAAAATCGAAGGCGTGCATGCCATTCTTTATTATCTGATCGCCTACGCATTCACCAATCTTTGCGCATTCTGGGTCATTTCGCTGGTTGGCACCGCCACAGGCAGCGACCAGATCGATTCTTATCGCGGCCTTACCAAACGCTCCCCTCTTCTCGCGGGCGCCATGTTTACCGCGCTTCTTTCTCTTGCAGGCGTTCCGCCTCTTGCCGGATTTTTCGGAAAATTCCTGGTATTGCTGGCCGCTGTGCAGAGCGGCATGGAATGGCTTGTTGTTGTCGGCGCGCTTGGCGTCGCGGTTTCGCTTTATTATTATCTGAGCATTGTCAGGACCATGTATTTTGAAGAACCGGCTGAGGAAACTTCCATCCCGGTTGCAACATCTTCAAAGATCATTCTTGCTGTCCTGATCGCAGGCATTCTTCTGGCCGGTGTCTGGCAGGCGCCTTTCTGGGCTTTCGCTGAAAACGCAGCGAAATCCATCTTCTAACATCTTCTAGCTTTACTCTCTCTAATAGCCGGGTTTACCTTCATTTTACGCGGGCGCTCTTTACTTTTGACCGGAAGCGGGTATCTTTCTGCATCCTATGAAAAACCTCAAAATCCTTATTTTTTTGCTGGTTGCAGCCGGTTTTACTTTTCTGAATACTGCCGCATCTTTTGAGCAGGCCCGATTGATGGGAAAGC
>CAZKMJ010000051.1:4279-12965 GCA_964553835.1 uncultured bacterium | reverse complement strand
TTTCACTGTTGGAACGGGCCGCGTCATAAAAACCAAAATCAGTTTCCAGCCCCGGCACCTGTTCACGAATGGATGCCAGCCATTCCAGGACTTTGGCCGGATCAAGCGAATAAGCGCTGGCCAGCGCGTAAACCGAGCCCACATCTGAAACAAACTGGTCCGCGTGACCAATGCCTGCTTCCGCGATCTGGCGGATGCCAAGCCGTCCTTCATAAGCGCCCGCGGCCTCTATGGACGGACGCTGGCTGGCGGAAACAAAACCGGGAATTTTGTTCTGCGAAGAAAAATCCGTGTAAGAAACAAAAGCATTTTCAAGCGCGTTGCGGAAACCGATGAAGTCGGATTCGCGGCTGCGCAAAAGCGGCCAAAACGCCTGAAACGCGCCTCCGTCATAGTAGGCCAGGTTCTTGATCGTGCTGCCGCCGGAATCTGTGTAATTATTGTATTTGATCTGCATCGCTTCCGAAACCGTGGATGGAAGGTTATAGCGAACTTGCAGGAAAATGACGACGCCGCGGAATTCATTAGCCAGGCGGTCCATATAAAAAGTCGGAAAAGATCCGGATTCGGATGTCAACGTATCACGCACAAATTTCTGGAACAGGGCGCCGGAAATAGGATCAACCATGGCCGTGTAACCTGCCGCCTGATTGTTCAGGTACTGGTCGATCTTGGTTTTCAGCGCGGCAGCGGCAGATGCCTGTGAAGCATTAAGAGAGGCGGTTTCAAGCGCGCCGTACAAAGCGGCAAGGCTGTGGGTAAGATTGGCATTATCGCCCAGCGCCACTTCCTGAGTGCGCGGAATAATGGTGGGCTGAAGCTTCATCCAGGGCAAAAGGCCTTTCCATCCGTACTGAGACTGGAAAGAAAGAAGATTGGTCATGACCGTATTGATTTCCGTCAGCGCCTGATCAGTGTTCATGCCATTGGCCAGATTACCGGTCACAACCTGACCAAGTAGTTCCGCGTAAAATCCAATCAGGGTCGGCTGCGTAAAACGCGCGTCGTGGACCGGGTCGGTCAAAGGGTGCCCATCGGCTTCAATAGAGTCATAGGGAAAATGAGTTCCGGGATCCAGGCCTCTGTCAGTGGTAAAAAATGACATACCCTTGTTGAGCAGCATGTCTTTGACGGCTTGGGACGCGGGCGGAACCGACGGCGGCGTGTAATTCAGGCCTGGAATTTTGACTTTGACAAGGTCGTTGGCAAAAGGCGCGCCTGTTTTTTCATCTTCGCCAAAGGTGATGAAAGCAATCTTGGTGCGGTCAAAACCCTGAGGCACATTCCCGCTCGAAAGATCGAGCACGAAATTCTGATAGGCCGGCCGGAGCTTTAGGATAAAAACGGCCAGCTTCCCGCTAACATCTTTGAGCGTGACACGCAAACGGCCATCTTCCGTGCCGCGCGCGGCCAGGACAAAACTTTCAGGCAGGTTCGCGGTGGTTCCTTCAAAAATCCCATACTGATTGTAACCGCCGTTGACCAGCGTGACGGCGGCCGCGCTTGAGGAAGAAACGGTGCGGTTAAATACAAAATTGAATTCCGAGGAACTGGTCTGTTCCAACTCAACGCCCGCCGGCGCCTGGAACGGGTCCAGGTTTGAACCCAGCGCGGTCAAGGACGGGTTGTTATTTAATGTGGTCAGCGTGTTTTCCTGATAACCAGTGCCCGTGATCTCCGAGATATTTCCAAAAGTCCCCCAGCCCACCATCAGGGTTTGACCGATCAAACGGCCCGAAGTCTTGAAACCCATCGAAACCACATGCGTCAAATCGATTTCGTCAAAAACAGTGGAAGCCAGCTTGAATTTTTTGGCCGCTCCGGTGATACCACTGATCAAGACACGGTCCGTTTTTCCTGAAGCATCCTTGATTTCGAAAACCACGTCCGTGACCGCAGAGCCGTAATTAGACAACGCGAAAACGATACCGTTGGGGAAAACACTGCCCAGATTAAATGAGTCCGGAAAATTCATGGCCGCGCCGCCGGATGAAAATGTATTGTAAAGGTAGAAGTTCAGCAGCGCGGAAGTTGTAGAGCGCATGTCCACTTCCACATTGCTGTAATCCGTCCCGCCAGAAGGCGTTTGACTGGATGCTGAACCGGTCAGCGAAGGCGGTTTGTTCTGGCTAAGAGGAAGCGGCGTCAGCGCCGGATTTGAGGGATCCGAGGTTACCGGGTAATCATAAACAAAATCACCCCAGCTGACATGAAATTGCTGATTGATATACCGCCCTTCAACCAAAAAGTTAATCGCGGTGATGTGGGAAGTATCAACATCATCAAAAAACGCGGAGTTGATTTTGAATTTCTTGCCGCTGGACGTAATGCCGGTTAAAAGCACCCGGTCAGTTTTGCCATCCTGATCCGTGACTTCCAGATAAATCTGGCTGAAATGATTGCTGTCGATCGAAAACACAAATCCATTAGGATAGGTCGTGGATAAATTAATACTTTCATGAGGCGTCGTGGCAGGATTGTCATACGAAACTCCCACGCGGCCCTGGGAAAATGAATTGAACAAGCTTGTGGTCACGGTGAAATCGGTTTTAGAAGATTGATTGAGCGCCATACTGCTGTAATCAACGCCGCCTGACGGCGTGGTACTGGAAGCTGACGCGGTAAGCGTTGGCCTCGTCCCCTGGCTTGTGGCCGGAAGCGTTGTGATCGCGGGATTGGATGGGTCGCTTGCCACAGGCGGCACATACCACAGGCCGGCACAATCAATATTTAAACGCGCGTCAGGATAACGCCCTTCGAGTCCCACAGAAATTTTGGTGATACGTGTCAGGTCAGCGCCTTCAAACAGGTTCGTTGGAATTTTCCAGCGCTTCGCGGTGCTGGTGATGCCTTTAAGGATGACCCGCGCGGTCTGACCGTTGACGTCAGTGACCTGGAGAATGACTTCGGTCAAATCCGCGCTTGAAAGCCCAAACACCATGCCGTCTGGAAAAGCTCCGGGCAAATGGATGGTTTCATTGACTGAAGGTGTGTCCGGATTGTCGTAATTGACCTGCGCCCATCCCCAGGAAGAAGAATTGTACTGCTGATAGCGCGCTTCCGCGCGTGTGGCGGAAACCATGCTGACATCAGTGTGGCTCCAGTCGATTCCACCCGAAGGCGTCGTGGTGCGCGCGATGCCTTCCAGGAGCGGCCGGTTTCCCTGCGCGTTTTGCGGCACCGTTGTAATGGGTGGATTGGAAGGGTCCGGATTGATTTCCGGCGGCGGATCGGAGCGGTAAAAATCCAGCTCGTCTCGTGTTTCTGACGAAATACCCGAAATTTTTCCAAGGACCGCGGCATAAGAAGAATAAGACGGGTCGACCAGCGCGTCCATAATGCGCAGGAGCGACGCGGAATCAAAATCCGCTTTATTCCCCTGCCCATCATAGGCCACAACATCGAGGTTCGTGGCAGCACTGCTCGCAAGGCTGACAACATATTCCGTTTTACCGCGGACGGAAGCGCCCAGAATGTCCGTACTGCTGGGGTCTTTCTCACCATACGACTGTTTATGAAGCAGGAAATCGGAATCCCGGTCAAGGATGGCGCGGGCATTCCGCGTGACCGCAATTCCATGATGGTCATGACTGGTGAAAAGGAGAATGATCCCTTTGACGACTGCGATGCCAAACTCCCACGCCTGCCGCGCGAGTTTGGCAAGGTTTTCAACCGTCAGTTTTCCAACGGCAGCCATGGCAAAACCTTTTGCCTGATTTAAACGGTCCAGGACCTGGTCAAAAGTTCCAGGCGCCGGTATTTCGCCAGCTGTCTCTACTTCCGTTATTTCTTCAACATGCTCGGTTTCCTCGACAGGAACAAGCACTGTTTCTTTTTCGAGGAAAGCGAAAGTTGGATCCGTGGGCTGGATTTTATTTTCAGAAATAGCGGGAGCTTCAGAAACAGCCGGCGCGGAAACTTCGGAAAGCGGAGCTTCAGACTGGGGAATTTGCGCGAAACTCAAAACCTGGGCGTGAAAGAAGAGGGCAAGCGTGAGCAGCGCGATCACGCGTGTGAATCCAAACTTTTTCATTTTTATTTTGCCCAAATTCCACCCCGATTTTGAAGCACTCAATTATAACTTTTATTAAGTCTTTAATGAAGCGCTAAATTAAAGGAATTTAAGTTTTCTTTGGGGTGATGGGCCCTGCTATAACTTGCTAGTTTTGCCCTGGAAAGAGACCTTAATCCCGCTTCTCAATGAGGATAAGGTGGTATCCGAACTGAGTTTTGACGGGTCCATGGGTCTTGCCCACTTCCTTTTTGAAGACCACCTCGTCAAACTCACGAACCATCTGTCCCTGAGTAAATTCACCCAGATCCCCGCCCCTTTTGCCGGACGGGCAAAGCGAGTGCTTGGCAGCAAGGTCAGCAAAACTGGCGCCGCCTTCTATCTGTTTTTTCAGGTCCTGACAGACTTTTTCATCTTTGACTAAAATGTGACGCGCTTTTGCTCTTGCCATATTCTTTTCCTTTCAGGTTAGGAGTTCAATTTGAACTGTTTCATCGCTTCAATGGCTTCTTCGCCGCGTTCCGCGCGGCGGCATGACAGCGGAAGTCCCTGCGGACTTACATAACAGCGGTAAGGAATGCCCGTCTTCGAATAAAGGTAGAAAGGCTTGCCAAACTCCCCATCCGGGGCCACTCTTTCGAACACCTGCTGGTCTGAATTATCTGGTTGATATAATTTGGCCTGGTCCTTGAAATCAGCGGCGAGTGAACTCACGGCCAGCAGCACCAGAAAGATCCAGGAGCGCTCAGGAAACAAGGACACGCGTTTTTCCAGATTTCTTTTTCTTCTTGGGCTTTTCTTCTTCATCCGCGGCCGGCTCTTCTTTTTTTTCCGCCGGCGGAGGGGCGGCCATAGCATCCGCCTGCTTTTTCTTGGATTCACGCCAGGCCTCAATTTCAGCCTGTACTTTCTTTTCGATTTCTTCGTTTTTCTTTTTGGCTTCTTCCTCGGCCTTTTTCTTGTTCGAATAGGTCATGGAGTCGGTACCTGTGTTAAATCCGGCGTTCGCGGCATCGCTCTTGACCCATCCCTGAGAAGCGGAGTAAGTCATCCCCCCCTTGGCGCTCCCGGAAGCAAACGGAGTATCGGCTTTTTTCTGTTCCTCGGCCCTGAGCACAGGTACGGCGGCAAGCATCAAAACAATAAGAATTAAAATTCTTTTCATATTTCCTCTTAGAAGCGCGTGTATGCTATTTTCTGTCCGTCCGGGGAGATATCATACTTCATTTCCATCATTTTTCGGCCTGTTTTTAAAACTTTGAAACTCCCCTTCGAAACCGCAACCTCATAAATATTATACGCGAAAGAAGCGCTGTCCGCCTGCCGGGCTTTTACCCAAATCTTGTCAGGGTCCGGCGGATAAAAAATCACGTCCATGAAATTGTTCATTCCAGCCAGCGAAACTTTGGCTGTCTGGCCGGTTTTCACGTCATAAATGACCAGTTCCAGAAACTGGATGAAAGCAACTTTGGCTGAATCCGGCGACCAGGTCTGCTTCTTTGGCTCGTAAAGAAAATTTCCAGGCTCCGCCAGGACCTTTGTTTCTCCTCCCGCGGCGGGCCTCAGATACAGGCCAATCTGGTCTTTTTCGTTCTTTTTTGTAAAAAGCAGCCAATTTCCGTCCGGCGAAAATTTCAGGTCCTGCATGTCTTTTTCAAACGGAAGCGGATTCAGCGACTTGTCGACAAGTGAATAGCGAATCAAACTCCTTTCCTTGTCACCCTGGCTGAACACAACGCTTGTGCCGTCTGCTGCCCACCACGGCTCCCACATGGGCTGCTTGTTTTCATAAACAATCTCTGTTTTCTTGTCTTTCAAGCTGTAGCGCATGAGCGATGTGCCCAGGGATCCATCCAGTTTTTCCCGGTTCAGATAAAGCAGGAAATTACCATCTCGCGAAAAAACCGGCGATGAACTGATCCCTTCTATACTGACGGCCGAAGCCTGGCCGGTATTCACGTCTTCAAGCCAGACCTTGCTTTTCTCGAAGCGCTTCTTGAAAGCAGAAATCCCGTAGGCGCCGCCGCCTGCCGCAACGGCAAGGCACAGCACCACCGCCAGGACTTTTTTCACAAGGGACATGCCCGGCTTTGGGGCCTTGTAATATTCCTTTGTTTCGGGGAGGGTCAGGAAACGTATCAGGTACAACCCAAGGGAAGCGTCAAAAAGCGTGAAGATGAAATCTCCCAAGCTCCGGGAGGCAAAAACGGCCAGGAAATTAAGGAGTGAAAAGCAGGCCCCAACCAACACCAGCACGCGCGCCCAATTCCGGCCGAAATGAAAATTGTAAATAATGAACCAGCTGAACAGAATGAGCGGGCCGAAGATCAAGGCCTGGTCAAGCGCGGGCTCCGAAGGGTTGTAATGGAAATAATTGGCGGCCGTGGAAAAAGACATCAGGGCCGATAGGATACTGATCCTCTTTTTAACTGCTTCCATGAAGCTTATTTCTTTTCGGGGGTCTTGGTCTTGATGAATGCCGATGCGCTATCCAGCAGCTCATAAACCGCGAGCGGAAGCGGAAGGACCACGGTGTTGGACGCCGTGGGGCCGAGGCCGTCAATAGTCTGAAGGGTTCGAAGCTGCATGGCACCCGGACTTTCAGCCATGGTTTTGGCCGCAGCCGCAAGGTTCACCGCTGCTTCACGGTCGCCTTCCGCTTTGGTAATGGTCGCGCGCTTTTCGCGTTCCGCGGAAGCCTGCCGCGACATCATTTTCTTAAGCTCTTCAGGCATGTCAATGTCCTGGATGCGGATGCCTGTGACTTCCAGGCCCCAGCCCTCCGTGTCTTTCTCAACCGTGGTCTCAATTTTCTTTCCGATTTCTTCACGCTCAACCAGGAGCTGATCCAAAGTCATCTGGCCGATAGCGTCACGCAATGAAGTCTGCGCGTACTGGGAAATGGCGTAGCGGTAGTCCTGCACCTTGATCAATGCGTCAGGCGCGTTCTTGACCTTAAAAAAAATCACTCCGTTGATTTTGACCGGCACGTTGTCACGCGTGATGACCTGCTGGGAAGGAATGTCCATGGTGAGCACACGTGTGTCCACCAAACGCACGCTTTCAAGCACCGGGATGATAAAGAAAAGGCCCGGGCCCGCGGTGCGCGCGTAACGGCCCAAAAGAAAGACAACGCCCACTTCCCACTGCTGGGCCATCTGAAGACCGGAACAAATAATGGAATCAATGAAAATCCAGAGCATGCCCGCGGGAATCGCGAGCTGCGGCTTGACCAGAAAAAGCGGATAAAGCACAGGCAGCGCGGCAAGAATAAGGACAAAAAATACAAGAGTGGAAATATTATTCATTGATTGACCCCTCGAAATGTTTGGAGAAGGACGGCGCTGGTGGGACTGCTGGGCCTGTCTCTGGACGTAATTGATTAAATCCTGGGCTGCCTGCTGCGGCTCAGGTTTCTGAGGCTCTTCAGGAACGATCATATGAAGATATTATAGGGCCTTGCGTACGGTTTCAAGCAGTTCTTCAACTACAAAGGGCTTGATCAGGAAATCCACGGCATGCAGTCGTTCGGATTCAAAAATGTTGTCGGTGCGGCCCTTGGCCGTCAGCATAATTACGGGGGTCGTGGAAAGGCCCGGCGTACCGCGCAACACCTGAAGCATTTCAAGCCCGTCCATACCCGGCATGACGATGTCCAGCAGGATGAGATCCGGCTTCAGCTCTTTGGCCATTTTCAAGCCTTTCAGCCCGTCAGTCGCGGAAAGAATTTTATATCCTGCCTCTTCAAGATAAGTCTGGGCAATTTCAATCAGGTCCGGCTCGTCATCAACGATCAATATGGTTTTTGTCATCTTCCTGCCAAGGCTTCCGCTTTCGCGCGCTCTTCTTCTTTTTTTTCCTGCTTTTTAATTTTTTCAATCTCCTCCTTGGACAAACCCTCGTATTGCATTTCATCAATCGCTTTCTGGGTTTCAGCGGCCTTGGCCTCAGCCTTGGCTTTAATATCCAGCGCTTTCTTGATTGCCTGTTCCGGAGTCAAATTCTGCGCTTCTTTTGCCAGTCTTTCCGGTGAGCCGGGCGCGTCAGGACCGCGGCGAGCGGCCCAAATGTCCGAGCTGCTGGATTTTTTTTTGCTTTCGGTTTTAGCGGGTGGATGAACGGGAGCGTTGGCAGCCACATCGATAACATCACTTTTGCCGTCATCCTCAGTGTAGCGGCCGACTTCCTTGCCACCTTCTTTTACGATATAAAGAGTACCCAGATTCAGGAACCACAGAGCCAGCACAAACAGGAACGGAATTTTGATTTTTGGGAGCATGTTAGATTAACGGCAAGATTACCTTGAAGGCAAAGAGGAGAAATAAGGCCAAATTAATGGCATGAGAGGCGAAGCATAGCTTGCACGGGATGCGGGTCACAAAGATCAGGCTGTAGGCCAGGTACACGGAACGGCCCAACGCGAAACCCAGAAGGACCAGGCCAATGACAGGCGGGAAAAAACGGCTCAGGCTGAACAGATAGCCGTAAACAAAAATACCGAAAAGCGAATTGGGCAGGCCAAAAATCTTGGCGCGGGGTGTATCCAAAACATTTAAGCAGGACTTTTCATCAAGCCTGCAAACCTGGGGCATCCAGCGGACATCCGGGGAAAATCTTTTATAGTAGACCCCGGTGAAATAAACCGATATCCACAACCCCGCCACCGATAAAACC
>CAZKMJ010000051.1:0-4269 GCA_964553835.1 uncultured bacterium | reverse complement strand
CCGCAACCACAAAATCACTCATCAAGCGGTCTTCTCGGCGAAATCCCCGGCATACGGGATTTTAAATTTCTCTCCCTGATAGGCCTTGATCATCAGGACGATCCAGAGTGCAAGCTCTGCCAGATATACGAAAGGAAGCAATATCCATCCCAGTACCGGGATAACCATAAGCACTATGGGCACGACAGTCAGCACGCCAAAAACAATCAACGACTGGAGAGCGTGAAAGCGTACGAATTTATTTTCCTTTTCGAGAAGAAAAAAAACAAGCCCGGTGACCCAGCCCACAGCATAGGCAAGAAGCGCGGCAATATTAGCTTTGATCCCGAGTGAAGTGTTCCCCTGGTCCTGCTGTCCCATGAAATCCTCCTTTAGGAGCGCGCCGGAGGCACGCCGTTGGTTGCCACGTTCAGCTCATCCACGATTTTAGTCATGGTAGCGCGAAGATTATCCCTCTTTTCGATTAATAAATCGAGCCGCTGCTGCTGGAGCTGTATCTGTCCCGCGTCCCCTCCCTGCTGAAGCTCACGAAGCGCCTTCGTCTGCTTCTGGATTTCCTGGTCCAGGGTCTGGTAAACCCAGCCCATGAGAAGTGTGACCGCGCTCTGATAAGGAAAGTTGGGATTGGTAAAATTGCCCACCAGCTGCTCCAGTGTCAGCTCAGGTCCGGATACTTCCCTGGCTTCCATCGCTGCCGGCGCAAGGAGAAGCACCGCGGCCAAAAACACCGCCGGAAATTTAAAAAAGCTTTTCATGATTCAGTCTCCTCTTCTTCTTCCTCTTCCGGTTCATAATCAAGACCGCGTGTAGTGCTGTCCTCAAGCTCAGCGGCTTTCCGTTCAAGCCTCAGCGTTTCTTTGCCGGCCGCGTCGTCTTCATAATCCACAAACTCCTGGTCCGCCATAGGGTCTGCCTCTTCGGCAGCTTCAGGAACCGGGGCGGCCGAGTAACCATCATCCGGGTCTTCCGCCCATAACACCGGGACCCGCGCAGCAAATAAAACCAGAAGGAGCGCGAACATCAAGCAGTGCCTGTTTTTCATGTCTGTTTTATCTCCAGCTTTTTATGTTATGATATTGAAACAAAACTCAGGGAGTCATGCAAGCATGAAGAAAAAAAGCAAAAAAGTCCAGAATAACATCACCCTTACGGTTATGATTGAGATCCCGAAGGGCAGCCGCAATAAATACGAGTACGACAAGAAAAAGCACCAGATCGTTTTCGACCGCATGCTGTTTTCATCCGTTCATTATCCCAGCGACTACGGCTTTGTCCCCAATACCCTTGCGCGCGACGGAGATCCGCTCGACGCTCTGGTCCTTGTGTGGGAACCCACCTTCCCCGGCTGCATTATCGAGGCACGGCCTGTGGGACTTTTCAAAATGTGGGACGAAAAAGGCGAAGACGACAAGCTTCTATGCGTCCCTATCCACGACCCCCTCTGGAACCACCTGAAAACCCTTAAAGACGTGCCGCCCCACCTGCTCAAGGAAATTGAGCATTTCTTCCAGGTCTATAAAGACCTTGAAGAAAAGAAAACAGGTGTTGAGGGATGGCACGACCTTAAAAAGGCCCTGAGCATCATCGAAGAATCCCGCGACCGCTTCAAAAAAGCAGGCGGTAAATCTACTTTCAGGTAAGGCTTGAGGTGCAGTGCGGGCAGCGCACAGCCTTAATCGAAATGTTCTGGAAGCAGTAGCTGCATTCCTTGGTAGCCGGCGCGGCCGGCGCCGCAGCTGGTTTCTGGAAACGCGCAAACTGCTTGATGATCATGAAGATCACAAACGCGACGATCAAAAAGTTAATCACATTGTTGATGAAAAGCCCGTAGTTCAAAGTAGGCGCTCCCGCTTTCTGCGCCACCGCCAGCGATTCATACTGCGCACCATTCAAGCTGACAAACAGGCTCGAAAAATCCACCTTACCGAGAAGCAAACCAATGGGCGGCATAATAATGTCGCTCACAAGCGACGTAACAATCTTCCCGAACGCTCCGCCAATGATCACGCCCACCGCCATGTCTACCACATTACCGCGCGTGATGAATTTCTTGAAATCTTCCGCTGTCTGGTTCAACTGCTTGATCTGATCTTTCATTTTATCTCCACTCCTTCATATGCTTCTTTTATTGTTTTAATGTCGATTTTTACCATTTTCCAAACTGCCTTCACGACCCTGCCAATGCGCTCAGGGTTGCCTTCCTTGAACATTTCAGCGAGCATGGTGGGAATGATCTGCCAGTAAAGGCCATACTTGTCCTGCACCCAGCCGCATTGCACTTCCCTTCCCCCGTCCGAGGAAAGTTTTTTCCATTTTTCATCAAGCTCTTCCTGCGTGTCACATTTTGCCATCATGGAGATAGCTTCCGTGAATTTGAAATCCGCCCCGCCATTGAGCGCCATGAATACCTGCCCATCCAGCTTGAACACAATGGTCATGACCGAACCTTCCGGAGCAGGGCTTCCTTTGGGATAACGGGTAGTCGCAAGGATCTGGGAATCCTTAAAAATGGACATGTAAAACTTCACCGCCTCTTCCGCGTTCATGTTGAAAAAGAGACAAGGCGTAATTTTTGGTTTGTCCGCAAGTGATACAGCCACAGAATTCCTCCGGGCTCTATTTTACTCAGGCGGGTTAAAAAACAAGCAGAATTTGCAGCATCAGATTTGTACAGCACCGGGTAGTCTGCGGCTAATCTGGGTAAAAAAGTCCGGGGATTAAATCAGATTATTGTCTAGCATTGACGCGGGTATCGACATGGCCCTGGGCCTGACCTTGAACCTTGTTCTGATACTGGCCCTTATACTGACGGGCGAGGTTTTTTTCAACACAAGCCGTAATTTTTTTCTGGTCTTTTCCATCGCTCATCTGGTTGTAACAAAAAGTAACCAGGTAATCATAAAGCTGCGTCGCGTTGGCCGCGTTTTCCATCTGGAACTTCATGGCTTCGCTGTAACCCTTTTGAGGATTTTTCTGCTGTAAATACTGGATGGTGTGGGACCAGTTCATAGCGGAAACAGTCCCCGCGGATGTGGTGACGGCCGTCGTTAGTGTCAGGGCCACAACACTGCCTTTCAGAGGGACCACCGCGGCTTTATAGATCATTTTGGCAAGACCTTTACGGACAACTACATGGCGGGCGCAAGAAATACACCCCATTCTGCTGGTTCCAAGTATGGAACGAATAAGTCCAAACTTGCCCAGCTTAAAAGAAACCATGGGCGCACCGCAATATGAACACATTGCCATACAATAAAGATAGACGGGGTCACTTGCAGAACCAAGGGCAACCGGGCAAATGTTAGTTTTTGCTATCTCTTGACAGCAAGGTGGGTTATCGTTTAAAACTCAAGCATGAGGATGCTTACCGCGCTTTTTTCCCTTTTTCTAGTAGCCACCCCACTCTACGCCGCATCTTCTCATCCTGCCGTAGAAGCCGGGGCCTTGACTCAGCAGGAACTCGATACCATTCTGAAAGAAACCGGCAGGCCTTTTCTCGAACAGCTTGAGGATTTGCGGGATTCGTATGCCAGCCAGAAAGAAATTCTTCAGACCATTTACAATTTTCTGACCCAGCGCATGCGATTCGCGATTTACCAGTACAAGCCTGATGCAGCCATCAAATCAGGCGACGCCAACTGCCTGTCATTTGTCATTATTTTCAAAGTGCTTGCTGAATACGCGGGAGTACCGGGCCTGCATTTTGCGTACGTAGATTCTGACGGAGCAGGCGGGACTCATGTTTTTCTGCGCTACAAGAAAGACATTCCGGAAATCAACATTAGTTTCGGTTATCCGGAAGGAACGTTTTTCGACAAACCCGCACTGCCAAACTGGAAAGGCATTCTTGAAACTGCCGACTGGAAACGCGCGCATTCCCTGCTGCTGATCTGGAAAGCCCTCGTCGCGCTCAGTCCAAATTCCGTCAGCGATCCCGGAGAAGTTTCCGGATTTTTGGACTGGATCAAGACCCATGATCCGGAATTTTACAGGACAGACCTGATCCAGCGCACCCGACAGCTCCTTGTCAGCCGGCAGACAGCTCCCGCGGCATAATCAAACGGAGCAATTCCACTGCCAGGAACTGACGTCCCGGGGATCAGGCATACGAAAATCAAGATTAAGTTCCTGGCCCGCTTTCACATTCAACGATTCACAACGCAAAAGCTGGCGGGTCCAATTCAGCCAGGGATTTGAAAAATCCGTGGTCATGCTTGTTTCTTCATCAAAAATAATTTTAAAGTAAAGGAACAAGCCATCAAGCCGTCC
>CAZKMJ010000050.1:0-13000 GCA_964553835.1 uncultured bacterium | reverse complement strand
ACATCCGGGTCTTCAAGTTTTCGACAACGGGTTTTCCTACAGGGTATCCGAAGAGTTTCTGGTGGGGCGCGTTTGACATCGGTACCAAATACTTGATTGTCGCGCAGAAGGTCGCGGTTCCTGCTCAGAAACCTGCCGTGGCAGTGAAAGCCGGAAAAGAACCTGCGGGCAAAAAGCAACCCCGCTCTGAATTCAGAAGTGCTGCAAGCAAAGTCCTCGATAATCTTCAGCTCTGGACGACAGGTTCCTATGATCCGAATTTTGCTTTTCATATTTATATGCGGGAAATACTGCTTCTTCGTGAAACCGGCATCCTGAATGAATCTGTTTCTGTTTACAGTTTTCTTACCGGCGCGGACTTTTTCCCGGCGGTCTTCGCCGGAAGTTTTAACTCCACGGAAAAAAGGCTAAACGCGGACCAGATGACAAGGCTGTGGCGTGATGTTTACACTTCAGACGTAAGACGCGGTCTGGAGACCACGGTTGATTTCAGCGCGATTAAGGAAAAAATCACCCACTATCATGAAAATGTCATGGACCCCGGATTTATCGAAGCCTGGACGGCGGAAATGAAAGCCGGAGACTTGATTTATCTGCGCTTTGTGCCCGAATACCTTTACAGAGGCGCGGGAGACAAGGCAAGGATCCGGGATTGGCTTGACCGGCTTGTTGAGCTCGCGCCGGAAGGGGTGCGTTTCGTCATTTTTGACAAGGACGAATCTACTTTGCCAGGCGGGACCGCGGCGTATTTGCAGTCGAAGCATCCTGGAATCTGGACTGATGAAATCAAGGCCCGGTTGACGGATGAGGACTATAAAAAATGGCAGAAGGTAAACGACTGGAAAGTGCTGAGCAGCAGTTTCAAACCGCTGTTTTATTATGTGGACGGCCAATTGATGAATTTGACTCAAGGCGGCAAGCTGACGGTCCTGACCAAGACCCGCTCGGAAGCGCGCAGGCAGGAGGTCCTTTTTGAAGTTTCTGATGATAAAGTGCGGGTTGAGGTGAAGTTAAACCTGCACGCTGGCGCTTTTCCGCCCGCCCTTATTTCTGTTTATGAAAAAGGAAGAAAGGGAGAAGTCCTGACGGGCGAGTCTGCTTTGTTACGCGCGGATATGACCAACTTCAGGGAGCCTTCAACTCTTGTGCTGGAAGGAGAGCCTTCTTCGATCCCGGTTGATTCCGAATCTTTTTTCCGCGGGCTTTATCTTCTGCTCAAGGACCGCCGCGGCCTTGTTCTGACCCATCAAGGTGAAGGTGGATCATGGAAACGGGCTGTTGAATGGCTGGCGGAAAGGCCGGGGATCCAGATTGACGCATCGGCCGGAACAGTCAGCTATAACCATAACTTCGATTACAGTGCGGCAGGCATGGCGGCGCGCTGGAATGTCATGAAGAGCAAGCCTGATTATTATGATCCCGCGTATTATGTTCACCTGAAAAGCGCTTTTATTCATTACTCCGGCGAAGCGGACAAAACGCCTCTTTATGATTTTTTAATGTACGTGTTTATGGATGATGATTTTATTCTTCGCCGCCGGGCGGTGGATGAAGCGCTCAAAAATGCGCAAATTTCCGCTGAGAGTTTAGCCCTTCACATTCAGGACCCGCTTCTTTCTTACCGGCAGTTTGGGCCCGTTACGCCGGGGAAGGGAAAATTTGAAGTCGGAAAGGCCGCGGCCGCCAAGCGTCTTGCCCTGCTCGCCCTGGTGACCCAGCTGGCGGATGACAAGCGCGCCAAGCGTTTCGGGACAGACCTCGCCTACGCGCGGGAAGTCAGGGAGAGAATCACGCCGGTAATCGAGCGCGAAGCCGCGGAAATGAGAAAAAATCCGGACCGTGCTGCCGCGATTTTTGATTCCATCCGGACAGGCGTGAGAGGAGGGCTTGAGCAGGAGCGGGAAATGAGTTTCGCGGAAGTCATAGTCCGGGAATATTTCCGTTATCTTTATATGTCGGAAGTGCTGCGAAAACCTGACGATTTTCTCTGGCTTCATGATTACCTCAAGACCATGATTGCCGTGATGGATCTGAAAGAGCTCGATGGTTTGATTAAGGAATGGATGCCTCGGCTGCGCTCCGAAGCGCGCTTGCCGAAAGACTGGAAAAACCGGACATTGCCTGACGATTTGGGTGTGACCCGGGATGAATTTTTAGAAATCATCAAGAGTGAGACCGCGGAAGCTGCCTCGCTTTCATCCAGGATCCGGTCGCTGAGGAATATCTGGTTCGGTCTGCATCCTTCTGAGAAAGTTGTTTTCCGAGCTTATTATGGAATTGGAGAAATGAAAGCGGCGTCGCTTTTGGATATCGCTGGAAAAATCCCCAAAGAATTTCTTGTCAGAGGAAATGATTTCGGGGTGGACGCGGTCCAGTATAAACACCAGGCCGTTCTGAAAGCCTTTTACGAACGGCGTACCGGGTATCTTCGTTTGCTTGGTGATTTGGGTGCTGACTCTGGCCGGATACCGGCGCACTGGAATTGGGAGGAGTTTGTTTCTTCCGATCAGGCCGAGGTTTTGAAATATGAATATGGCATTGGCAGGATGCGTGAAGCCTCGCATGAAGCGATTGCCGAAAGAATAGGCAAGGAAGCAAGGCAGATAAAGCAAATAAAACATGGGGCATTTTTGCGGCTTCGCCGGGCGCTTGCAGGGGCCGGTCTTGCCGGTCCTGAAATTATGATGACCCAAAAAAAAGATATGAGTAAACGGCCAAATGTTGCTGTCAAGAAATGGGATGAAGCCAGTATCCGGAAAGTTATCCGTGCGCTTAGGGATGACCAGCTCAATGTGGCCAGCATGAAGAGGCTGGGTTATAAAAATATGATGGCGGTCGCCAAAAATGATTATGGAGGATCCTGGGACGCCGCTCTCAGGCACTTTGGCCGCAAACCGGAAATTATTCGGCAGAAGGTCAACGTAGCACCTGTAAGGCGTCTCGCGGCCGCGCGCCGGCAGGTCCGGAGAATGTTGAAAAATCTGGAAAGGCCTGCCATGGTTTATGTGGACTACAAAAATATGAAAGAGTTCTGGAATGAAAAGGCCCGGACCTGGAATGAACAGGGCCTTGAGCTGATCGCGATCACCGGCATGCACGCGGATAAAATGAGGCTGGTGATTTATAACGCGGATGAAAAAGACCGGGAGACGTACGAGCGGTTGAAGCCGTTCCGTGATTTACGCGACGAGCATAAAAATGTCCGCATCATGCCGCAGGGAGCGCAGAAGGCCTACGATCTTTCCCAGACCCAATTCGTCAAAGGGCTGAAAAACCATGTGAACATCCATTTGTCTAAAGATATGGCAGGATTGAGAAACCAGTTTAACGCGGCCAGCCGGGACAAAATCCGGTTCTATCGCTATGAGCCGGGGGACAATCAAACAGGCCTTCTGACCTACGCGCTTTTGTCCCTGGACCAGCAAATTAAACCTGATGCCGACGGATTCATGACCTTGCGCAGTGAACTGAGAGAACTTGCCATGGAGTATCAGCGCAGCCTCGTGATCGCTATTGCGGCGTAGCCTATACGGTTTGAGAAAACTGAGACGTTGCGCACTTCCCCTGCCGGGAAAAGTGCCTCGACAACCTTCTTTCGATTGATTATCATGGGGCATTCTTATGACCGAAAGCACCTCATCCGGCCCCAAGCTGACCCCCATGATGGAGCAGTACCGCTCCATTAAAAAAACGCTTCCTTCCGATACCATCCTTTTCTTCCGCCTGGGCGACTTCTATGAAATGTTCTTCGAAGATGCCGTGCGGGCCTCTGAAATTCTGAACATCACCCTGACCGGGCGCGGCGGCGGGGAAGAAGGCCGGGTTCCCATGTGCGGAGTGCCTTACCACGCGTTTCAAGGCTATGTCCGTACTCTGGTAGACAACAATCTGAAAGTTGCCATTTGCGACCAGATAGGCGACCCCAAAGCCACTAAAGGCCTGGTTGAAAGAAAAATCAGCCGTATTATTTCGCCCGCTACTTATCTGGAAGATGAGCAGGCCAGGCCCAGTGCTGAGTATCTGGCTTCTATTATGACTTCCGGTCCACAGGCCGCGATGGCATATCTGGACCTTGGAACGGGAGAATTTTATGTGCGCGATCTCACGCCTGACCGGATCCTGAGCGAACTCCTTCTTCTTTCTCCGCGCGAAGTGGTGCTGTCACGCAAAAAATCCGAAGACCACCAGCTTATCTCCTTCATTAAAGAGAACCTCAACGCTGCTGTTACGATTTATGATGACTGGATTTTTGAACCCGCTGAGGGAGTTAATTTCCTGAAAGAGGGCTTCAAACTGGTGTCTGAAAAAACGATCTGCTTCAACGACAAACCGCTTTGCGTGGGCGCGGCAGGGGCGGCGCTTTATTATTTGAAAGACCACCTTCATTCCGCTCTTGGGCATTTGAGGATGCCTGTCATGATGGACGCGGGTGGTTTCATGGCGCTGGACCGCGAAGCGCAGAAAAGCCTGGAGCTTGTCACCAGCAACAGCGGACGCAAGGACCACTGCACACTTCTTTCTACTATCGACCAGACCCTGACCTCCATGGGTGCCCGCACGCTTTATCAGTGGGTCACGCATCCGCTTCTGGACAAGGACCAGATTTTAAAACGCCAGGAAGGCGTGGCGGAGTTCGCGGTCAATCCCACTTTTCTTCAGCAGGCGCGCACTCTGCTGGCGGGTGTCAAAGACATGGAGCGCACCATGAGCCGCCTGAACTGCGGCGTTGCCAACGCCCGTGACCTGGTGAATCTTAAATTGTTTCTGGAACGTGTGCCGGAAATCAAGGAGCTGCTGGTAAAAGTCAAAAGCGCGGTGCTTAAAAACCTGGCGGGGGACATCGCGGAATTCCCCAAGCTGCAGGCCCTGATCGGAGCGGCCATTGTAGACGAGCCGCCGCTTGGCTTGCGCGACGGCGGCATTATCCGCGACGGTTACCATGATGAACTGGATGAGCTGCGCAGTATTTCCTCCAAAGGAAAGTCCTGGATCCTGGAATTTGAGAAAAGGGAAATTGAACGCACGGGCATCAAGTCGCTCAAAGTCAAATATTCCGGCGTGTTTGGTTACACGATCGAAATCAGCAATGCCAACAAGTCCAGTGTGCCTGCCGATTATATCCGCCGCCAGACGCTGGCCAATGCCGAACGTTTCGTTGTCCCGGAGCTCAAGGCCTGGGACGAAAAAATTGGTGGAGCTCAGGACAAGATCAAGATGCTGGAATATGAGCTCTTTAACGCCGCGCGCCAGAAAATTCTGGAAGACCTTGTGCCTTTGCAGGCTATGGCCCGTGCTGTCGGTAATTTGGACGCCCTGGCTTCTCTTGCTATCAACGGTCTGCAGAAAAAATGGGTCAGGCCGGAAATTTCGGAGGGCGATGAGCTTATCATTAAAGGCGGCCGTCATCCGGTCGTCGAATCAATGCTGCCCTCCGGTCAGTTTGTGGAAAATGATACGCTGCTGGACGGCGGGGAAAATCAGCTGGCCCTTTTGACCGGCCCAAACATGGCGGGCAAGTCCACCTATATAAGGCAGGTGGCTCAGATCACCCTTCTGGCTCAGATTGGTTCCTGGGTGCCTGCCACTTTTGCGAAAATCGGGCTGGTGGACAGAATTTTCACGCGCATCGGGGCGGCCGATGACCTTGCGCGCGGGGAAAGTACCTTCATGGTGGAAATGCTGGAGACGGCCCACATTCTTCAATCTGCGACGTCCCGCAGCTTGTTGATCCTGGACGAAGTTGGCCGCGGCACTTCCACTTTTGACGGCGTCAGTATTGCCTGGGCCATTTGTGAATTCCTGGCCGGTGGCAATGTCCGGCCCCGTACTTTGTTTGCCACGCATTATCATGAGCTGACCCAGCTGGAAGAACATTTCCCGGGCATTAAAAATTACAATATTCTGGTGCGTGAAACGGGGGACGGCATTATTTTCCTGCGCAAAGTCCAGCGCGGCGGCTCGGACCGCAGCTATGGCATTCACGTAGCGAGGCTTGCGGGAATTCCGGAAGCGGTCACGAAGCGCGCCGCGGAAATCCTGGGTATTCTCGAAAGCGAAAACACGCAGGCTACGGAAATCATTGAAGGCCGGCCCGGGAGAAGAACTTCAAGTTCGGCCCCGGCGGGGACCGAGCATAAGGCGAGGGTAAAAGAACGTGCCCCGCAGTCCGGGCCTACGCTTTTTGATGTCGCGCCTCCCACGGCCAATCCGCTGGTGGAAGAAATCAAAAAGACTGACGTCAACAATATGACTCCGCTGGAAGCGCTTGCCAAGATCGCGGAATGGAAAAAGAAGGCGGAAAAATAATGGGCGTGATCAAGGTCCTTTCAGAATCGGTGGCCAATAAAATCGCGGCAGGGGAAGTGATCGAGCGTCCGGCTTCGATTGTGAAGGAACTGGTTGAAAACGCGCTGGACGCCGGCGCCAAAAATATCGAGATTGCCATACGCCATGGCGGCAAAAGCATGATCCGGGTTTCAGATGACGGCTGCGGCATGAGCAAGGACGACGCGGAGCTGGCATTCAAGCGTTATGCCACCAGCAAGATTTCCAGCGCGGCCGATCTGGCAGAAATCGCGTCTTTCGGCTTTCGAGGGGAAGCGCTACCGAGCATCGCGGCTGTTTCGCGAGTCAAAATGGTTACACGCCCCGCTAAATCCCAGACGGCCACGGAAATTCAGATCGATGGCGGCAAACTGACCAGCGCCAAAGAAGCGGCCGGCGCCAAGGGCACGCTGATTGAAGTTAAGGATTTATTTTTCAATACGCCCGCCCGCCGCAAATTTTTGAAGTCCGACACCACGGAAGCCGGACATGTTGAAGAAGCCGTGGCAAACCTCGCGCTGTCGCGCCGCGATGTGCGCTTCAAATTTACATCCAGTGATAAAGTAGTTTTTGACCTTCTGGCTGGAGAAAAACTTTCCGCTCGCGCGGCCGCGCTTATGGGTAAGGACCTGGCCAAATCTTTTATTGAAATTGAATCCGAAGCCGCGGGCATCAAATTAAGCGGCTTGATCGGCAAGCCGGAGGTCAACCGGGGCAACCGCACGGGGCAGATTTTTTTTATCAATAAACGCTGGGTGCGGGCCTTTTCCCTGGGCCATGGCCTTCAGGCGGGCTATCACGGGCTTTTAATGCATGGACAATTTCCGGTCGCGGTGCTTTTTCTGGATGTGGACCTGGCGCGTGTGGATGTGAATGTTCATCCCACCAAGCTTGAAGTCCGGATTTCCGGAGAAAATGACATCAAGAATTTTATCAAGGAAACGGTCGCCAAAGCACTTGGAACGGAAGGGGACCTCGCGCCGCGGATGAAAATGCCGTCCCGCATGCCGGAATTTTTGAATACGCCCAAGAAATCTTTTTCTTTCCCGGAACTTTCGCTTCCTTCCAAGAATATTTATGAAGATAGCGGCAGGAAGGCGCCTGCGGGCATTGCGGAACCGCCGGTTTCCTGTCCCGCGGAAACGGAAATCCTCCCAGAGCCCATTTCTTTGCGCGGCAAGCTGAAAATCACAAAAATCCTGGGGCAGGTTCACAACACTTTTGTGGTGGTGGAGACCGAAGAGGGCTTCATGCTGATTGATCAGCACGCTGCTCACGAGCGTGTCATGTTCGAAGCTCTTGTGAAAGGATTGAAGTCGGGCAAGCCTTCCAGCCAGCGGCTGTTAATGGAGGAATTCGTGGAGCTCCCGGCAAAGCACCGGGACATTCTGAAAAAAATGACACCCCTTCTTGAAAAGACCGGGTTTGATATCGAGCCTTTCGGGCATGATTCCTTTGTTGTTCGCGCGATTCCTTCCACCTTCGAAGGGCAATCCGCGGCGGGAGTTCTCAAAACTTTTCTTGAGCAGAAAGAAGATGGTAAGGTCCATACAGACCTGGAGCATCAGAAAGAGGAGATGGCGGCACTGATCGCGTGCAAGAAGAAATCTGTTCGCGCTTTCGAGCCTCTGACCCTGCTGCAGATCCAGGTACTGTTGCAGCGGCTCGCGCAATGCGAAAATCCATTTAACTGTCCGCACGGTCGTCCAAGCATCATCCAATATTCTTTCCTCGATCTTGAAAAACAGTTCAAGCGAAAATAAGCCCCTCCTCGTTTTCGACGGGGAATGCGCTTTCTGCGCTAGCTGGATTGAACGCTGGAAAATCCAGACATGCGGGCGAGTGCGGTTTGAACCTTATCAGTCTCTTGACCCCGGCGCTCTGAACGTTCCTGCCGCCGAATTCCAAAAGTCAATTTACCTTTTCGAAGACAACCGCACAACGCGTGCCGCGGAAGCGGCATTCAGGACCCAGGTTTATGCCGGCAATCCCTGGCTCCTGTCGGCTTATCAATTCATTCCGGGTTTCAGGGCCCTGTCAGAAAAGTTTTATTCATTCGTGGCATCGCGCCGCTCGTTTTTTTTCCGGCTGACGAATTTCCTGTGGGGGAAAGACCTGCGGCCTGAAACCTATTTCTTTTCCTGGAATATTTTCCTGAAAGCTCTCGCGGTCATTTACGCTGTTGCGTTTATCTCTCTGTACACTCAGATCCCGGGGCTTTACGGCCCGGATGGTATTCTTTCCATCGCCGCGTATCTGGATAAAATTCTCCGCTATACCGGCAATACTTTGGCGTCTTATATCGCGGCCCCCAGCCTTGCCTGGTTCGACGCTGGAGTGCCTTTTCTTCAAAAACTTTGCGCTGCCGGCGTCATTTTTTCCATACTCCTTTTTTCGGGCCGCGCTGTCCGGTTTTCACTTTTCTGCCTTTGGGTGCTCTATCTTTCATTTGTATCCACGGGTCAGGACTTTCTTTCCTTTCAATGGGACACGCTTTTGCTGGAAGCGGGTTTTCTGGCCATTTTCTGGTCACCTCGCCGCAAAGGGTTCCTCCTGATTTTTCTTCTTTTCAAGCTGATGTTTTCTTCCGGTGTGGTCAAGATTGTCAGCGGCGACCCGGCTTGGCACAACTTGACGGCGCTGAATTATCATTATTTCACCCAGCCGCTGCCCAGCCCGGTCAGCTGGTTTGCGCATCAACTTCCTGAGTGGTTCGACAAGATCTGCGCGGCAGCCATGTTCTTTATCGAGCTGGTCTCACCGTTTTTTCTTTTCTTTCCGCGCCGGATCCGGATGGCAGGCGTTTTTTCGATCGTTTTGCTGCAGCTTGTCATTCTGATTACGGGCAATTACTGTTTCTTCAACCTGTTGACCATGGCACTTTGTCTGGCCGCGGTGGATGATTCGGTGTGGGGACGCAGAAGGGAAGCGGCGGCCGATAAAACTTCTTTTCTTGTGCGCGTGCTGGCCGTTCCGGTCGCGGTTATTTTTTTAAGCGTCAGCTCCGCGCAGGTCGCGCGTCTTTTCCGCGTGTGGCTTCCCTGGACAGGTCCCGCCCTTGTCACGGAAAAAATGTTGAGACCGTTTGAAAGCCTGAACAATTATGGACTGTTCGCGGTCATGACCCAGAAACGGGATGAAATTTTTCTGGAAGGTTCGGAAGATGGCAAGGAATGGAAGACTTATGAGTTCAAGTACAAGCCGGGTGACGTCAATCGTCTGCCCGGATTTGTGGAGCCTTTCCAGCCCCGTCTTGACTGGCAGATGTGGTTCGCTGCTCTGGGAAAAGTGGAGCAGAATCCCTGGTTCATTAACCTGTGCGTACGTTTGCTGCAGGGTTCCGGTGATGTCGCCAGGCTTTTCAAGGCCAACCCTTTTCCGGGCAAGCCGCCGCGCTATATCCGGGCTTCTCTGTATGAATATGAGTTCACGGACCTGGCTGAAAAGGCGCGGACCGGGGCCTGGTGGAAGAGGACTTTCAAGGGTTATTACGCACCGCCCCTGTCCCTGACCCCGCAGGAAAACGGGGTACAGGCCGGGGAAAATATGCCGATGAATAAGAAGACATAAATCCCGATATGATGATCCCTAAGCCCATGGAATTTAAAATTTTCGCACTGGTGCTGGGCGCGCTGTTTCTCGCCGTCCTGACAATGACGCGCTCCAATGACAAGCGCCGCGCCCAGTTTTTCTTTATTCTCCTCATGATCCACCTCGTTTTCCAGGGTTTCCAGTTCATGGAATTTTATCCCGTTACAGCTTTCCAGCGTTTTGCGGTGGCTGATGAGAAGGCGGTTAAATATGTCCGTCTTTCCGCCCGGCTTGAAGGCGGCAAAGAACTGAATGTTCCACCTGTTGAGGTCCTGCCCGTGCTGCGCAGCGGCCGCTACAGGCATTTTTCAAAGACTATTTTCCAGAACCCTGCCATGGCGGATGAGTTCGCGACCTCCTATAACCAGGAGTATGAGAAAAGATTCCGCAAGTCCGGAATGCCGGCCATCTGGCAGCTGGACTTCGAAAAGAAAAAATGGGACATGGCTCGCGACCCGTATGACGCGGAGCGGGGTTTTCTGGTAAAAAAAATAACAGGGGAGCCAAGGACCAATGCTTGAGAGAAAAATTGTCGGCATGGCGCCGGCCCCGCGCCTCGGAATCATTCGAGTCATCGTGTGCCTTGCCGCTTTGCTCAGTGTCGCGCTGGAAAATCTTCCGTCTTTTGGCGATGTAAGCCTCGCCTGGTACCATCCGGCAGGGCTTTTGAAATGGGTCCCGCAGACATGGTCAGCGTCTTTGCTCGGAATGCCGGGCCCGCTTCTGCTTTTTCAGGTCGTCCTGATTGTGTTTCTGGCCCTTGCGGCTTCCGGCGCGGCAGCAACATTCACACTGAGTGTTTCCGCCATTCTTTATTTCTTTTACGCAGGCATCCTGCGCTCTTACGGCACGTTGTTTAATAATGGATTTGTCATCCTTTATCTGCTGGGGCTCATGGTTTTCCTGCGCGCGGGCGCGGGCTTTTCGCTGGATGAACAGTGGAAAAGGGAAAAAGGCCGGAAGCCTGACCTTCAGCCTGACAGCGGTACGGCCTGGTCTATCTTTCTTTTGCGCTCGGTCGTGGCTTTGTCCTACTGGCAGGCTGCTTACGCGAAACTTCACTTCACAGGCATTGGCTGGCTCGAGGCCGGCAATTTAAAACGGTTTCTGGTTCAGGAGAGCCTGGGCCTGTCACAATTCGACGGGTCACTGTTGTCCCATGCCATCCTTCTTCCTGATGTGTTCTGGGGTGTTTTTTCTTTTCTGGTGCTCGCCGTGGAATTTCTGTTTCCGCTGGCACTTGTTTCCTGGAGTTTCCGGAAGGTCTACCCGTGGCTTGCCGCCGTGATCCAGGTCATTCTTCTTGTCTTATGCCCTTCGCTTTTCCTTGAAAGCGCCACGTCCCTGGTGCTGCTGCTTGTCTTCTATGACTGGGACCGCATTCTTCTCAAGCACCTGCTGCCAAGCCAGGACCGCAGGGGCAAGAGACTTCCCGCTTAAGTAAACTTCCCTAAAATTTTTTTGGATTGATTAATCGATATTTACAACGTCAAGGACTTTGCCGTTGTAAATGCGGACAAGGAAGGAACCTTCCTTGTTGTCAGAGAGCTTTTGTTTGGTGGGGGGGATGAAGCGGGGGGTGTACGCAACATGGTTCTTGTAGTAAATAAAAAACCAGTCCTCAGCAACTTCTCTTTCCACGATCTTGATACTCTGCGGCTGACCCAGGATGGTCAGCAGGTCATGGGAGTCCATTCCTTTGACCGGGAAAAGACGAGCGGCCACAAGGGAGCGGTTCTGGAGCGTGTCGCGGCCCAGCTGGTCGCCGCCCTTGAGATAGGTATAAGGTTTTTCCTGCAGCGGGGTCCAGGCATCATAGCCGATGCATCCGGACAGGCAAACAGTGGTCATCAGGAGAAGCGCGCGTGTTTTCATCAGTTTGTATTATCGGCCCAGTGTTTTTTAGCTTGAGAGATCGTGATATAATCCCCCGATGAAAGAAAATCGCCTGGCCCGCGAAAAAAGCCCCTATCTGCTCCAACATGCCCGCAATCCTGTGGACTGGTTTCCCTGGGGGGCGGAGGCCTTTGAGAAGGCCCGGTGCGAAAATAAGATGATTTTTCTCTCTATAGGCTATTCCACCTGCCATTGGTGCCATGTCATGGAAAAAGAGTCTTTTGAGAGCCCGGAAGTGGCGGAACTGATGAACCGGGACTTTGTGGCCGTCAAGGTGGACCGTGAAGAGAGACCGGACATCGACCATGTTTATATGACAGCCGTACAGGCCATGACAGGCGCGGGCGGCTGGCCGCTTTCCGTTTTCCTGACCCCGGACGGCAAGCCTGTGACCGGCGGTACTTATTTTCCGCCAGAAGACAAATGGGGGAAGCCAGGTATGAAAACCATCCTGCCCCGGCTTGCGGAAGCCTGGAAGACCCAGCACGTTGAAATGAACACGGCCGGAGACCAGCTGGCCCGCCTGTTGGAGCCCGTGGCGCAGGAAAAAAAAACGGGCCCGGCGTGGAGCGAGGTTTTCAAAAAAGCATACGCGCAGTACGAAAACAGTTTTGACCAGATGTATGGCGGTTTTGGCGGCGCGCCAAAATTTCCGCGCAGTCATGAGTTGTCCTTCCTTTTGCGTTTCTGGAAAAAGAACCGTGAACCCCGCGCACTGGAAATGGTGCAGACCAGCCTGGACTGCATGGCCAACGGCGGCATTTATGATCACCTTGGCGGCGGCTTTCACCGATATTCCACAGACGAGCACTGGCTGGTGCCACATTTTGAAAAAATGCTTTATGACCAGGCTCTTTTGGCCCGCACCTACCTTGAAGGTTATCAGGCGTCAGGGAAAAAGTTTTATGCGGACGTGGCCCGCGATGTTTTTAAATACGTCCTGCGTGACATGACTTCACCTGACGGCGGCTTTTATTCTGCTGAAGACGCAGACAGCGAAGGCGAGGAAGGAAAGTTTTATGTCTGGCGGCCGGAAGAAATTGATAAAATTTTCAGCCCGGAATACACGACTAAGGAAAAAGGCCTGGGTCTGGGAATTCCCCTGGCGATGGAGATTATCCGCGGCCACGGCGGAGACGTCCGTGTCATCAGCCGCCAAGGCTTTGGAACCACTTTTAAAATCATTTTG
>CAZKMJ010000049.1:0-13254 GCA_964553835.1 uncultured bacterium | reverse complement strand
GTTGGGAGAGTAGCAAGCTGCCGGGTTTTACAATACAAAATCCCGCTGGTCTCAAAAGAGGCCCGCGGGATTTTTGCTTTTAACGGGTCTTCCGGCGTTTGTAAACGATTTTGCAGTCCCGTCCTAGCCCTGCTGCCTGGATGATGGTGCCGAGGATCAACACCGCATAGCCTATTTTTACGAATGTGCCTGGAAGGGTCCAGTCCGTGAACCATAGCAATAAGCCGCTTAAAATGATTAACAAGAAACCGCTTTTTGTTTCCCAGCACATGCAGCCTGTCAACCAGCCGCTTAAAGAAATTTTTTGAAATTCTCTGTCTTCGTTCATATCTAGAAAGATAGCACATGGAAGTATAGAATGAGCTCATGACTATTGAAAATGATGTGTGCATCGCTGGTGGAGGCCCGGCCGGCATGCTGCTTGGACTTCTATTGGCGCGGGCTGGAATTAAGGTTCTGGTCCTGGAACAGCACCATAACTTTGATCGTGAATACCGGGGTGAAGTGCTAATGCCGCGGTTTGTACAACTTTTTAATCAGCTTGCCCTCTCACATATCATCGAGAAAAATACCCATCTAAAGCTTGAAGGCGCTGAACTCTTCTTTCATGAAGCGAAAATTGGTGAAATTAGTTTCGGGAAAGTTACGCCGGAAATTCCTTATGCTCTTTGGATGCCCCAGCCGGTCCTTCTAAATGCTCTCCATGAAGAGGCGAAGAAACAGCCGTCTTTTGAGATATGGTTTGAAAGTTCGGCGAGGTCACTGATCCAGGAAGGCAATAAAACAACCGGGCTTAAAGTCAGACGCTGCCATGAAGAACTGGAAGTTCGTTCCAAAATAACGGTAGGCACAGATGGCCGGTTTTCTACTTTGCGCCGGGCCGGGCATTTCAAGACCGTTTACAGCGAGCATCAGTTTGATATTGTCTGGTTCACCATTCCAAAACCCCCGGGCTATGAAAATACTTTGCGGTTTTTCCTTTCGCGGCCGCGTAATTTGCTTGCGCTTCCTAAATATCCGGATGCCATCCAATGCGGTCTGGCTGTAGAGCCGGGCGAGTATGCTCGTTACAGAAAAGAAGGAATAGATTCGATCCGCAATGTCTTGCTGAAATGCAATCCGCTGGTCCATGAATTCGCGCGAAACCTGAAAGATTTCGGAGAGTTTAATGTCCTGCAGGCTGAGCTGGATCTTATTGAAAACTGGGAACAGGACGGGCTTCTGCTTGTAGGGGATTCCGCGCATACCATGTCACCGGTTGGAGCTATCGGAGTCTCGATTGCCGTTGAAACCGCGGCTGAAGCGGCAAAAGTCATAGAAGAATGCATACGAACGAACGATTTTTCCACCCGGATGCTTGATAAGGTTCAGAAAATCCGGGAACCGGAGGTTCGGGCCATTCATGAAATTCAAAGGCGGTTTTCAGGGCTTCTCCTAACGAGAAATCTGGTTTTGCGATTTCTTTTGCCACTCCTCCTGCCGCTGCTGATGAGAACTTCCTTCGCCCTTCGTTTTCAACGCCGCCTTGCTATTGGTCCGGATGGTTTAAAAAACTCTGATGCTGGTCGATAATATCAATCATGATCCCCGCTTTTTTGTCCTTGTTTATAATGGGTTCGGTTCTAATGAATGCCGGAGATGGCCCCAACGCCGTCAATCCTTCTGAGCCTGCTGCTCAGTCCACGTCCCAGGACTCATCTCCGACGGGTATTGCTACTGTGGTGGAAATTAAAGGCCAAGTCAAAGCCGTTTCCAAATCCACGGGCGGTGAAAGAAGTCTCCAGGAAGGTGACGCGATTTATCTGGATGAAACTATCATGACCGCTTCAGGAGCGTCTCTTCAAATGGAAGTTGCCGACGAAAGTCTTTTTACCATTTCCGAAAATACCAGCTTACGCATGGACCTTTTTGACCTGGATGAAAGCAAGAAGGATGGCCACTTGGCGGCTACTGTGTCGAAAGGCGTTTTCCGTTTTGTGTCTGGCAAAGTCGCGAAAGTGAAACCGGAGAACGTGCAAATCGAAGTGCCGTCGGGCACCATCGGTATCCGGGGGACGATTGTGATCGGTGAAATCGAAGGGGAAAAATGCCTGGTTTCGCTTGAAGCAGAAGAAGGGGATAAGGCCCAGCACCGCGTTATTGTCAGCAATCGCGTTAATGGCCAGGTCCAGCAGGTGGAGATCACAAAACCGGGATTCGCGACTATTATTGAAGGAAGACAAGCCGCGCCAAAGCCTGCGTTTCAGCTCCCTCAGGAAAACCGCGCGCGCTTTCAGCAGAAACTGCCTGCGCCGAAATTTCTGCCGCGCAATGCCGAAGGCCGGCCTATGATGAACCGCGATGTGCGTGATCCCCAAAAATCCAAAGGGTTTGCCGGTAAACAGGATGAGCGGCGTAACAATCCCGGAGGCCCGAATCCTCCCAATGGTCCCAATGGAAGTGGACCTGGTTTCAACCGCAGGCAAGAGCCGCAAGGTCAGGCGAACGGTTTTGTTAAAAACCACCAGCCTGATAATTTTCAAAAGCAGAAAGCAGCCGGCCAGCCTGGAAATTTTGGTGTTCAGCGGGCGAATCCACAGATGAAAAAGCCACCCGGACCCGCGCCGCGGCCGGGGAATCAGCCTGAAAAAGGTAAAAGATGACATCCTCAAGCGGGTGCACTAGAATAAATTCCGCCTTTTATGACAGAACATAACTCATCGGATTTTAATACACATGCGGGAGCGCAGGTTGCGTCAGGCGTCCTGAATGTTGTGGCATTTGCCGTGTTCCTCGCGAGCCTTTTCAGCTTTCCTTTCCCTCTGTCTCGCGTTGTTTGGCTGATGCCCGGCCTTGGCGTTTCAGGTTTAATCAACAGCGGCCTTCTTTTCTGGATTGCCCAGAAAGTGAAAAAACTTTCTATGCCGGCCATCTTTGCGGCGCTGGGGCTTGTTGCTCATGAGCTGGTTTTGACATGGGCGGGTTTTTATCATTTGACCCTGAAGCGCGCACCGGGAAGAGATGATATATTCTTTCTTACCGGCTCTTCAATAGCTCTTATTCTTTTTGCTTTCTTTCTCTTCCACACTGTTAATCTTGCTATCATTCGCGCGGCCAATCTCAACAAAAAAACATATCTGAATAAGGGCGCCGATTTAAGAACAAAGAATTCGGTGGAGGCGGAAGCGCTGCTTATTAATGTTATGTTTTACGCCGTTTTTATTGCCCTGGCTTTTTGGGCCACGAAGTTTGATCTTAAATATCAGTACACAGCTTTCAGGAATTTTTCAAAATTGTCATGCATGGTTTCATTTATGGGCATTGGGCAGGAAATCACTTTTTATCTTGATCAGATCAATACCCGCGCGCAATGTATCGTAAAAAGTCTGACTCATCTGATCGCGCTGACAGCAGTTCTTTGGGTCATTTATCATCTGAACCCCCTCGATTACTTCATCATTTCATAATGATACGATTTCTGATTTACCTTCTCGTTTTTGGCGGTGTGCTTTATTTTCTTTCCATGTGGGGCCGCAGGAACAGTACGGTTGAAACGCAGCCCCGGCCCGGGCGGTGGTTCCGGCCTAAGCGTGACCCGCTGGAAACATGGCTGCAGGTTTATGAGACAGCCTCGATTGAAGAAGGCCGGATGCTCCAGGCCAGGCTTCAGGAAGAAGAAATCGAATGTATCCTTTATGAGCAGGGAAAAAAAGACATTTATGGCAACTCTTTGAAAGGCATTGGAGTTGCAGTGCCAAGGACATCAGCCCCGCACGCACAGCGGGTTATTAGCCGGATGCCGAGTTGAAACAGGTTTGCAAATTGAAACTGGACTTGATAAACTGAACTACTGACTATGCCCATTCAAAAACAGCTTTCAGTATTCATGCCCAACCGCCCCGGTGTTCTTGCCAAGGCGTGCGCATGTCTTTCCGATAACGGGATCAATATTCTTGCCCTTGCTGTCCATGACACGGTTGACAATGCCGTGGTGCGTTTCCTGGTAGACCATCCGACCAAAGCTCTTTTGCTTCTTGAACAGGAAGAATTGTACGTGCTGGAACAGGAAGTGGTGGTGCTGGAGATTGAAAACGCTCCCGGGGAATTGACTCGCATTTGCCAGGTGCTGGCGCAGGCGGACATCAACATTGCTTACGCTTATTGTACTGCGATCAAACAGCAGGAATCCGGATGTATTGTTTTAAAAACAGACAATCCGGAAAGGACGCTGGAAATTCTGACGCGGTAATTTTCAGACAAGTATAGACATAAAAAAACGGGGACCTTTTCAGGTCCCCGTTTTTATTTTAAAGCGGGTTATTTCTTGCGTGGTCCGCGGGGTCCACCGCCGCGGTTCGGGCTTGCGCCAGGTCCACCCTGAGGGCCGGGCTTGTTTTCCCAGTTGGTTCCTGTACCACCTCTGGGGCCGGGAGGATTATTATCACGGTCCCAGCCTCTATGCTGGCCGCGGTTTGGGCTTGCGCCAGGTCCACCTTGCGGGCCGGGCTTGTTTTCCCAGTTTGTGCCGGGGCCACCCTGCGCACCGGGGGGATTGTTGTCGCGGTCCCTGCCCTGATGAATTCCGCGGCTCCATTCCTTGCGTTCAACGGTGCCGTCATTATTTTTATCGAGCCGTTCTTTCATTTTGGGGTGGTTTTCAACGAATTTGTCATAACGCTCTTTCTTGGCCTGATCCATTTCTTTCCGGTCGACACTGCCATCTTTGTTTGCGTCCAGTTTTTGCTGGATCTCCGGATGATTTTCCAGGAAGTTCTTCTGGCGCTGTTCACGTGCTTCCTTGCGTTCTTTCGGATCGAGTTTGCCATCATCATTGGTGTCGATCTGATCCTTCATTTCCTGCCGGCGGTTTTGCCAGCCTTGCCGCATTTCTTCTTTCTGGAGCTCGCCGTCCTTGTTCACATCCAGCTCCGGATGTTCTTTCAAGAGGCGTTCCCGAGGGGAGAGCTTCGGGTCCGCTGCCGTACCGGCCGCATCTTCGGCGTAAAGGGCTGGGGCAAAAGTAACGGCCATAAGCACTGCCGCCAAGCCTGCGATTGACTGAAAGGTTCTTAAAGACTTCGGGTTCGTATTCATTTTGGACTCCTCCTTAAACACCCTATTAGACGGCTCAATCCCGGAAAGGTTTAAGACTATTTTAACCTATTATATCACATGGACTTAGGATAAAGCTCTAGATGGTTTCCCCCTTTTTTGTTATCCTTTTCCCGTGAGAATCCTGTCCTGGAATGTTAATGGTATCCGCGCTGCCCAGAAAAAGGGCTTTATGGAATGGCTGGCCAAAGAGTCGCCCGACATTCTTTGCGTGCAGGAAACCAAGGCCCATCCCGACCAACTCGATGCTCTTCTTTTAAATCCGCCGGGCTACCATGTTTCGTGGAATGCTGCTGAGAAAAAAGGGTACAGCGGTGTCGCCACGTTCAGCAAATTGAAACCGGTGAATGTCAGCCTTGGCTATGGCCATCCGGGCTTTGACAATGAAGGCCGTGTTCTGATCACTGAATTTCCGGATTTTTCGATTTTGAATATTTATTTTCCTAACGGTGGCCGCAGTCCTGAAAGGCTCAAGTACAAGCTGGACTTTTACGCGGAAACTTTTCGTTTCACGCAGAAGCTTAAAAAAAAGGGGAAGCCCCTGATTATTTCGGGTGACTATAACACCGCGCACAAGCCTATTGATCTTGCGCGGCCTGATGCTAACGCAGATGTTTCCGGATTTTTACCAATCGAGAGAAAATGGCTTGATGAATGGATCGACGATGGTCAGATCGACATTTTCCGGGAATTCAACAAAGATCCTGAAAATTATACTTGGTGGGACATGAAAACGTTTGCGCGTAAAAGGAACATTGGGTGGCGGATCGATTATCACTTTATTACCGAACCACTGCGAAAAGCAGTCAAAAACGCAACCATTCACGCCGATATCATGGGCTCAGACCATTGCCCTATCGGGCTTGAACTTAAATAAAAGGGGTCATTATGGGCTCAATCTCAAAGCAGGTTTTTTTTAATGTGCCGGTTGAAAAAGTTTGGAGTATTTGGGCGGACGTCGAAAAAACGCCTGAGTGGGTGGAGGGTGTTCAGTCGAGTAAAATCGTCAGTGATGTGCGTGAAGGCAAAGGGCTGGAATGGCAGGAGAAATGCCTTTTCGGCAAACAGGTCATCCAGATGGACCATGAAGTCAAACAGTGGGAGCCTTTGAAGAAAACATTTTATCGCACAGGTCTTCCCATGGGCGGTTCGATGGAAACCACGGCCGAGTTCCGGCCGGCGCCGCAGGGCACGGAAGTCAATTTACAAGTCGAATGGGACCTGGGCATGGTAGGCATGATGATTGGCGAGGACAAGCTGCATCATATGATGGACAAGGCTTTTACCCTGACCACAGAAAAATGGAAAGCAAGAGCAGAGTCTTAAGCTGCTTGTTCCAGAATTCCCTGCGCGGTAAAAATCTCGTTTAGTAAATCACCGGTTTTTTTCAGGAACTCCTCTGAGACATTTCCGGTAATTTTGTTTTCAAGCAAAAGTCTGGCGGCCATGAATGAGGCCGGGTAAACAGGAAGCACCAACAGCTCTTTTCCCTGGGCGCGGTATTCCGCATCGATCAGCGCCGCGGGTACTTTCTTTTCGCCTTTCCGCAGCTGCTTTACATCCAGTTCTCCATTTTCCGGCATTTTGATTTTGAAAGGGTGCCGGCGCATGCCTATAAAAGGCTCAACAAGATAATCTTCCACGTCCTGGAACTCGCCCACGCTCAGGAACTTGTCCGGGACGATGTAATTTTTCCAGTAGGTCCAGGCCGCGGGGTCTTCCAGCATCTTTTTCAAAGTAGAAGTCCGTATGCCCAGCCTCACCGGTATTTTAGATTGCCGGATGTCTTCCAGCCATTTCTCAACCTGACCTTTTTGTTCTTCAGCCGAAAGCTGAATGAAAGCATCGGCGCTCATTGCTTTCGAAGCTGTTTTTCCGGTTTCGCGAGGCGAGGAAGTTTGCAGCCATTTCAGGACAGTTCGGACACCTTCACGTGTGTCACGTGTTTGCTCCACGGTTTTGACGCCTTCGGCAAATGCTTTTTTATCAAAAACTCCACGCAAGAAAACTGCGAACTGGGCGAGAGTCTGGGGCGCGGCTGTGAAATAATCTTCTGACATGCGCTCGATATAAGTTTTCTGGTCTGGCGGTTCAGGTTTTTCACCCAGGCTGGGCGTGATAATCATATAGGAAATGCCTTCATTTTCGAGCCGAGCAGTCACTCCCTCGGTGTGAAAACCTCCGGCAACAAGTGCGACATTGCCGGACAAAAGTGGCTGCGTGGCAATATTTTTAAAGAACACTGTGTCACGTTTTTTCGCGAACACATAAAAGCGCACACATTTATTGAAGGCTTCCAGAAGACCCGCGGCTTCCATTTCGCTCCTGATGGTTTTAATTTCCGCGGCGGCTTTTTTGATGTCCAGAGGAATTGCTTCAAGCATGAGCATTTTATCGGCCAGCACAAATCTTTCGTAGCGGGCGGCCAATGCTTTCTCCTGATCATTTTTTATCAGAGCATCCTTGACCCGGTTGATAGCGAGGTCAATTTGCTCAAAAAATGCATGGTGTGAAAGCGCGTCCTGTAGCTGGAGCATTTGCCTGAATTTTAAACTTTCCGGATAATGGGCCAACTGGGTTTCCGCGATCCGGCCGCTGCGCAGTACTTCTTCAAAGCTCAGCCGCGCGTCGCCCGCGAACTTGATCAGGCGCTTGGCCTCGCTTTTCAGCTTTTCCTAGTCGATGGCTTTTTCCGAGGTCAGGATTTACTTGAAAAGGCCCATCTGGTCCAGGTCAGCGAAATTGATCTTTAATGCCTCAGCTGTTTCCAGCAGCGCGGGCAGGAACACCTCAGCCTTCTTTCCCTCACGGAACAAGGAAAGCCCGTGGTCAAATTCCAGAAGCCCCGGGTTATAAGTTTCCTGTTTGAGGGCCGCGATTTCATTTTTAAGAGGTTCAAGTTTTGCCAGGGCCTGGTCCCGGATTTCCAGTTGGGCCAGAAAAGCCTTTCGGTTTTGAAGGTAAAGAGATTTGTTTTCCATTCCAATCAGTTTGAGCGGGGCGGGAGAAAATAGCCCGGAATAAGCAGGGCCGGTCAGGTAAGCGTCTTCAAGCAGCGCGCGCGCCAGCTGCTGCTTGGCCTGAGAATTCGGCAGCTTGTTACTTTTAATCAGCTTGGTTTTGGACCAGCCGCCTTCCAGGGCAAAGGTTTCAATGCCGTAAACCTGGTTTAAATGGTCCACGATGGCTGAAATATTTTCCTGGGCGGTCAGATGAGCATGGATGTCCTGGATGACGATGACCCACCGGTCGGTGGTCCCGGCAAACCGGCTGCTGATTTTACCAAGGGTTTCCGGGAGTGCCAGGTCGGCGATCTGCATCAGGGGCTGGCCGGCTTCTTCAGGTTCTGCCGGGGCAGGGGGGAGGCCCGATATAAGGAAGCAAGCAAGCATGAAAAAGGCCCAAAATTTTTTCATGAGGGAAAGTATAACATCCCATTGACCGGAACGTAAACTTTCCCTATGATGGGGCCCCTATATGAGTACCCCCGCAGCCCTTCAGACAATCCGTTTTGGCCACAGCCCGGACCCGGACGACGCGTTCATGTTTTACGCTATCGCGAAAAACAAGATCGACATGCGCGGCTTTGAGATCAAGCATGTGATTGAAGATATTGAAAGCCTGAACCAGCGCGCCCTCAAGGCCGAACTCGAAGTCACCGCTGTTTCATGCCATGCCTATTCTTATTTGACGGACAAGTACATCGTGCTGCGTTCGGGCGCGAGTGTTGGCAATAAATATGGTCCGATGCTGGTTGCCCCGGGAAAAGTTAAGCCGGTTTCTCCGGCGGACATTCGCGGAAAAAAAATTGCCATTCCCGGCAAGCTGACCACCGCTTATCTTTCACTCCAGATTTTTGAAAAAGATTTCCAACCCGTCTTCATTCCTTTTGATCAGATTTTTGACGCGGTCAAGGAAGGTAAGGCTGATTACGGTCTGATCATCCACGAAGGCCAGCTTACTTATAAAGATCAGGGTTTTGATTGCGCGCTGGATCTTGGCGTCTGGTGGTTTGAAAAAACCGGCCGGCCGTTACCGCTTGGTCTGGATGTAATCCGCCGAGATCTCGGTGAAAACGCCATTCGCAATTTTGGCGCTGTCTTCAAGGACAGCATTCAGTATGCCCTGGACCACCGTTCTGAAGCGCTTGACTACGCGCTCGAATACGGCCGGGGCCTTTCCAAACAGCTGGGAGACCGTTTTGTCGGCATGTACGTCAACGAAGACACCGTTGATTTGAGCCGGCAGTCCGAAGAAGGCCTCCGCATGCTTTTGGAAGAAGGCGCGCGCAAGGGAATCATTCCCGCCTCTCCGCGCATTGATTTCGTCTAACCGCCATCGATGAAGAAATTCCTCATTTTCCTTTCGGTTCTTGTTGCCCTTTTTTATCTGGCCATAGCGCTTGCTGTCGGACCTCTGACGCGCAGGGCCATTGAGCGAGCCATCCGCGAAGACCATAAACACGGCCTGGACATTCTTGAAATCAAGTTTAAACGTGCCTACCCCAGCTCTTTTAAAAGCATTACATGGACGGGCGGTTTTGCGCGCCTGCATTTTTTATCCGGTGATGAATTTATGAAGAAGCGCGAATTTGTTATTTCGGTGGATAAAATGACGTTGAAGCTCAAAAACCTGGGCCACCGTAAATTTGGCATCCGCGCAACAGGTTTGAATATCAAAACGCTTTCTGGAGAAGGGGAAGACCTGGAAAGTTTTGATTACGTGGAAGGCCAGAACCTTGAAATTAAATTTGTCTTGGATTTTTTTCATCCGAAAACCATTGCTGAACAGGCGCGGGTATGGTCCAAAGGCCTTGGCGATCTGTTGATAAAAGGAAGGACCGCGTGGCCGGTGGAATTTTCAGGTGCTATTTTTGCCCAGCTGCATAATAAGACCTACAAAGTCCGTTTGTCAGTCAGGCCCGAGGGAAATGAATATGCGCTGATGATGTATGAATCAGACCTTAAGAACATGGCCAGCAAATTGCAGGAAAGAATCACAGACGCGGAAATAAAACTGATTTCAAAATACCCTCTTCGCGCGCCCAGCCTTTTAAAGATCAGCGACTACGCTTTTAATGCCGCAGTGGCTGCCCATAAGAAACAGGAAGATGTTTCTGAAAATACCTACCGCCATGTGGTCTGGAGCTACCGGCTGACCCGCCAGTACGGCGAGGTTTTTGCAAAAATGGTCACCGATGCTCATGAAAATCAGACTGAAGAAGCGGACTCGGACATTGACCAGCGTAACAATGCTGTGGGCAGAAATTATGCCAAGGAAGGCATCCCGGAATCTGCCATTCTGGGGCGCCTTTTGACTGATCCGGGAGCTGTTCTGGACGCTTCCGAATGGCCCAAAATGAAGCACCGGAAACTGGCAGAGCCCCGTCTCCGCACGCCCCCCTCCTGAAGTTTTTTTACACCTTTAATTAGAGTTGTTGCCGAGTTGCGCTGCGAGGAGAAAATCTTCTTAAAGCGCTGAAAATTCCCTTGTGAGTTTTGAAAGAAAAAGTTGTTTTGCCTCTTAAAAAGCGAATGCCCCGGTGCTAGCTTTTAGTATATGGACAAGATTCCCAAAATTCATCGCCAGATACGGCTTTCGGTCGCCGTTTTCGCGACATGTATCCTTTTTACCATCGTTCTGTGGAACGACTTTTTCAATTCCTCCCGCCCTTTTGACCGGGATCTTGCTGCCAATCTGGTTCTTTTAATGGGCTTTCTTTTTTCTGCTGCTGCCGCGCTTTTTGCCTGGTCCTTGGAAAGCCGCCAGGAATATCTGGAAAATGAAGTGCGTCGCAAGGCCGAACAGCTTTATCAAAAGAACCGGGAAACAAAGAACGCGGAAATGGCGTCGGCCGCCATTTACCAGGCTTGCCACCTGCTTTTTTCAGAAGCGCGCGGAGAATCTCCTCTGGAGGGATTGATGGATCTGATGGTCAAAGTTTTGCGCGCGGACGAAGGCTCGCTCATGATGGTTGATGAGACCAAGCATCTTTATATAGCTGCAAGCCGAGGCATTCAGTAAGATGTGGTCAATAGCAATTACCTTAAAATAGGGGAAAGAGTGGCTGGTATCGCGGCCCAGAAAAAAAGGGAATTTCTGATTGTGGACGGTCTTGATAATTACCCTGAATTCAAAGGCATCCAGTCCAATCCCAGGATTCGCTCCTCTATGGTATGCCCCCTGATTTCGAAAGGCGAAGTGTTGGGCGTCCTGAACCTCAGCCGTACGCTGACCAGAGAAAACTACACAGTTGCGGACCTTTTGAGCGCGTCTATTTTTGCGGCGCAGCTGGCCGAAGCGCTGCGCAGCAACATGATGCACAACCGCCTTTATCAACGTATGACCGAGCTGGAAAATTTTCAGAACAATATTTTCAACATTCTAAAGAAATCTCATTCCTCCGACCTGAATTCCGGCACTTGAATCCTGACTTCAAGTAATATAGAGTCATGCCCATGAATCAGCCATCTTTACAGCCCCAGACTGCCGCACCCCAGGCCCATAAGCTTGAGCCTCCGGACATTAAGGAATACGGCGCGCCAAAGCAGGACGGGCCCCAGGTTTCCGACAAACGCCTGTTTTTCCAGCTGCAGGTTTTCACCGGCTGCGCGCATCCAGAGGAACTTTCAAAAGCGCTCCAGAAAAGCAGTCTGGAATCCGTGCTTTATTTGAACGTTAATGATCCGCGCGGTGTTGCGGTGCTGGCCATGAGTGAAGACGCTGGTGTTTTTTCTGGCGCTTTCCGTGATCTTCTTTCGCGCGAACCATTTTCTTCTTTAAAGCCCTGCGTTGAAATGACCATGTTTGGCCGCACCTATTCCAGCGGCCGTGAGCCGGATCTGGAAGACTGGTTGCTTCACAAGCCCCGTCGCAACGCCCTGAACCCTGACATGAAATGGGCGGTCTGGTATCCACTGCGCAGGAAAGCGGAATTCGAGCTCTTGCCAAAAGACGAGCAGACCAAAATTCTTTATGAGCACGCAAAGATCGGGATTGGCTACGGTCAGGCAGGGTTTGCCCACGACATCCGGCTGGCCTGCCACGGACTGGACAAAAACGACAATGAATTCGTCCTGGGTATTGTAGGCCCGGAGCTTTACCCGCTTTCTCGCCTTGTGCAGGACATGCGCAAGACCCAACAGACAGGTAAATACATGCAGTCCATGGGCCCGTTTTTTGTTGGAAAAGTTTTTTATCAAACTTCTATTAAATCCAAGTCCTGATCCATGAATTTCAAAGACATCTTCAATGTTTTTCTGAGCAAGGAAAAAGAGCTTAAAGTCATCAGCGTGGCTTCCTGCACCAAAGATGCCAAGCCCAATTCCGCCTCCAAGATGTTGGTCAACATCAAGGCGCCGAACATGGTGTTTTTCCTGGACTATAAAGTCACCCAGAGCTACCACAATATTCAGGAGAACCCGATCATTTCCATTTCATTCATGGATGACGCGGCTTTCACCGGCTACCGTTTGACCGGGCCGTGTAAAATCCTGGCTTCCGGCCCGGAGTTTGAGGCCGCGGCCCAAAGCTGGGACCGGCGTCTGACCGCATATGAAGCGGACAGAATCATCCAGAGATTGACCGGACGTTATTCCACGCGCGAAGCCGAGCGCAGCCTGCCCAAGGACTTTGTCATTGTGAGGCTGGACGCCAATGAGGCTTCAGCTGTCAAACCTGACCGCGTCATTCGCGCGGCGCAGGGAGAAAAGCCCGCTTCAGACGACCAAAAACTTTAAGGGAAAATCCATTGCCCAATTACTGGCTGATGAAAACCGAGCCGGACGTTTATTCCATTGATGACCTGGCCCGCGAAAAAAAAACTTACTGGGACGGAGTGCGCAATTACCAGGCGCGCAATTTCATGCGCGATGCCATGAAGGCCGGGGACAAGGTATTTTTTTATCATTCCAATGCCGAACCGCCGGGTATCGCGGGTATTGCCGAAGTTGCAGGTGAGGGTCGTCCGGAGCCAGGGCAAAAAGGGGACCCGGTCTGGTTTTGCGTGGATCTGAAATTTGTAAAAAAATTTTCCCGCCTGATCCCGCTGGATGAACTGAAAAAAACCAAAGGCCTTGAGAAGATGCCGCTTTTGCAAAGGGGCCAGCGCCTTTCCGTGCAGCCGGTCCAGGCCGCGGAATGGAAAATCGTTGAGGGGCTTGA
>CAZKMJ010000048.1:0-13342 GCA_964553835.1 uncultured bacterium | reverse complement strand
AGCATGTTTTGTCCGTATGGATTTTTAAAAGTTTATTGTCCAACGCGTACGCAGTGTAAATAAAAACAATGGGCATGACCGGCAGCATTTCCCGGAACAGCGGGGTAATGGCCATCAACGCGAGAACAGTATAACCCAGCACAAGCAGAAAAGGAGCCTGTCTGCGCCGAACACCCGGGTCCAGCACCGATTTCATCACTCCAATACCCCATAACAGAACAAGAGGAATCTGAAAAAAGCGCAGATAACGGTCCACTGTGCCGGCGTCAGTCGCGTACCAGACCTGGCCAAATTTTTTCGCAGTGAACCGGAGAAATTTTAATGGATTGGGCCAAAGCATTTCTTTCCAGTTCCGGATGCCTAACTTTAAAAGAGCGGTTGGGTCACCAGCTTCTGCGCCCATTTGTTTTTTCGCGTTTGCCAATTGTTCATCATAAAAATCTCCAAGAGGCTGCGACATACCGCCGCCCAAGGAAGGCCTTTCGATACTGCCCAGGTAGACAATCCGAGCGTAAACAGCCATGCCACTCTCACCCGCCGCCCCCGAAAATGATTTAAGCAGATGCCCGAAAAAAAGTGCCAGACAAAGACCGGCCAGAATGCATAATTTACCGAACAAGCCTCGAGCCGATAAAAATTCAAAAAGCAGCCAGAGCGGGACAAACCCCAGGAAATTCGGCTTAATCAAAAGGCAGATGCCCATTAAAAAACCGGCCGCAGCCCAATGGCCCCAAAAACCCGTTTGCCTTGCTTTCATCCAGGCGAGGGCAAAAAGCATGACCGTGCACGCCAGGAAAACTTCCGGCTGGCCAAGGCCTGCCATATAAATCACAGGCGGATAAAAAGCGTAGAAAAACGCCGCCAGAAAAGCAGTGCGTTTCCCGTAAATGCCGGCGGATGAGAAAAACAGGCAAAGCACCGTCAAAGTTTCAAAAACTAGATGAAGACCGCGAGTGACAGCTGCACCCGTGCCGAAAATTTTATAAGCACCGGCAATAGAAAAAACATAAAGCATTGAATTGATTTCAAGCGCCGGATGGTTTCCGGAAGCAAGCGCGCGGGCCGCGGGATCATAATATTCAAGCCAGTCGGTGCTGAAAGGCATGGGAAAAAACCTCCAAGCCACCAGCCGCACAAGAACCGCTGCAAGAGCGGCGGCACAGGCAATAAGGGCCGGCCTTTTTAAAACGAACTGCAGGGGCTTGCGCAATGAGGAATTAGAAAGCATTTTTTATTTTCTCCGCAAGCCTGTCTGCCGCTTCATAACCCATTTTCATGGCAATATGCGTGTTGATGTATTGAAATCTTCCCTGCCTGCCCGCGGTTTCCATGTTAGCCATCCCTTCCACGGCGTTTAAAAGAACGGTCAGGTGCTTTTCGTAATCAAGGGTGTAAATGGGATAAGCATGCCGCGCGCGAAAAACATCGACGGAAAGAACTTCCTGATTTTCCAGAAGTTTTTCACGTACCAGGTCCGCAACCACAGCCTCTTTGGCCCAGGCTTCGTCATTCCACTGTTTGTCATCCGCATCGCAGCTGATTTCCGCGATCAAAACCGTACTCCCTTCGGGTTTGATCTCAAACCCGAACTGGCCCAGATCTGAAATACGGTTGAAGGAATGCTGGCGAAAATACATAAAAGAGGACGGCAGGACTTTTTTGCGGCTGACATGCACACCCACAAAAACAAGGGCGCGAAATTTCAGTTCTCCGGCCGCAGCCATAATCTCCGCCGGCATCCGGGGTTCTATCATGTCCATGATTTCATTGACGGGCAGTGTATTGATCACGGCGCAGCATTCCAGCTCCTGCTCCTTCCCTCCGGCTGAAACGCGCACGGAGCTTATTTTTTTGCCTTCGCGCGTTATTTTTAGGACCGAAGTGTTCAAAAGCACCTGCCCGCCGCTCGACGCGATCTTTTCCGCCATGCGCTGGGTAATCAGGGAAAAACCCTGCCGGGTCGTGTAAAGGCTCCCTTCCACTCTTTCTACATAATTTTCGGTTTTCACTTTCTGTTTGAAACGGTTTTTGAACAGGCTGTAAATTTTGTCGATAAAATCCAGGATGTTCAACCGCGGGATGCGTTCCTTCGCGAAGGCCGGTGAAAACTGCGCAGGCGGGATGCCCCAGACGTTAATAATGTAAGATTTGAAAAAAATCTCGTATAGCACATTGCCGTAATACCTTTTAAGGATTGTTTCCGATGTTTCCACTTTTGGTTTAAAAATCGAACCCGTCACAAAGTCCCAGATAAAACTGAAAAAAGCCAGCACCAGGGTCCGGAATGGGAGCTTCAGCATGACATCCGGCATTGAAAGCGGAAATTTGAAATAATTGCCAAGGAATTTGATTTTGATGGTGCGCTTGTAGGAAATCAGGTCCGGACCCATCAGGTCCTTGATGTCACCCAGGATTTCCGGGTCTGTCGTATGAAACGCGTGCGGGCCGTATTCGTAGGTGTTGCCTTTGATATTGACCCCGCCGGCTAGCCCGCCCACATGATCGTCTTTTTCCAGAAGAATGACGCGGTGCCCTTTTTTTACCAGACGAAGGGCCGCGGAAAGCCCGGCGCAGCCGGCGCCGAGAACCAGGACCGGTTTCTGATTGTCAGAGCTTGTCATGCTTTTGTCGTAAACGCCTTTACCGCTTCCATGACGCGGTCCACATCTGAATCTGAAAGGTTGGGATGAATGGGAAGATTCAAACCTTCTTCATTCAAACGTTCGCACACCGGAAGTTTCGCGGTGGATTTGTAAATCCGGTTCATGTGGAGAGGGTGATAACGCAGAGTCGTGTAAATCCCGGCTTCATATAAATATTTGGCAAACCGGTCGCGTTTGCCGCCGGGTACACGGACAAAATAAGTGAAATAGGAATGCTGTTCATTAGCCGCGGCGTCCTGCGGGCGTGAAAGCCAGTCAAGGTTCGCGAATTCGCGCTGATATCTTTCCCATATTTTTTTGCGGTGCGCCTGAAGGACATCCAGTTTGCGCAGCTGCGCCAGACCGATGGAGGCCATGATGTCATTGGGAAGAAAACGCGGGAAAAAGTCAGCGATTTCATATTCCCACCATCTGTCTTTATTGGCCGAAGCCTCAAAACCGGATTTACCAATGCCGCAATACCGCAAAAGACGCGCTTTGGCAATCAGTGCCGGGTCCTGAGCCGTGACGCCTCCTCCGTCGCACATAGCAAGGTTTTTCACGGCATCAAAGCTGTAAATACCAATATGCCCGATGCTCCCACAGGATTTTCCATCAAGCTTTGAATCCACGGCATGCGCCGCATCTTCAATAACGGGAAAACCAAGCGCGAGAACAGGCTTCATGTTTACCGGTTTCCCCGCGTAATGCACGACCATAATGGCGCCTGTTTTATTTGTAATGCATGGTTTGATGGTCTCAGCCGTCACATTCTGCGTGTTAACATCCACATCGCAAAAAACAGGCACACAGCCGGCAAGCACCACCGCGTGAGCACAGGCAATCCAGGTCAAGGAAGGCAGGATGATCTCGGAGCCAGGCTTGAGATTCAGCAGGCGCACGGCTGTCTGCAGGCTGTTAGAACCGCTGTCGAGCAGGGCAAAGTCCTGAAGCCCAAGACGCTTGGCAAACAAGGTCTCAAAAGATTTTGTTTTGGGGCCGATCCCCATCCACTGGGCCTCAATACTGCTTTTGATTTCCTCGAGTTCTTCGCTGCCGACCCTGGAACCAAACACAGAAATCATTGAAACGCCTTTTTTCGCAGTAGTCATGCCGTTTTTTTCTCCAATGCCATGGTTTTTAATTTTTTTATGTCAAGACTCAAGTTGGTGTAGTCGGAAAATTTTTCATTTTCGTAAAATCCATTTTTCACATACCAGCTTACAGCCGGATTGGTGTTCAAAACTTTAAGTCCGATCTTCCGGGTGTGGTCCGAACAAATATAAGAACACATGATCTGGATGGCTTCGCTCATCAGACCCCGGTTTGCCCATTCGGGCAACCCCAGAATAACGTTATAAATGTCCGCGCTGCCGTCGATCATCCGGAACGCAAGGCAGCCGAAATCTTTTTGCTCATGGACCGCCATGAACATATAATCATCCGGGCGGTTCAGATACGCGAGAAACCATTTCTTTTGCATTTCCGCGGTAATAATACCTTTGAAGAAAAAAAACTCGCGGTTCGCGTTTTTCCATTCCCGCAGTTTTTCACAGTCCTTTTCACCGGCAGCCCGGAGACTGACTCTCCCCCCTGCAGAAAGATAAAGGGAACCTTTCATTCCTTATTTTTTAAACCTTTTCACGATTTTTTTGACAGCATCTGTGATAGTGCGGACTTCCGCAAGAGTCAGCTTGGCCGACATGGGAAGTGACAGGGTTCGTTCGGACAAATACGCTGACACGGGAAAATCATTAGACTTGAACCCGTAAGCCTTGCGGTAATAGGGGTGCAGGTGCAGGGAAATGAAGTGAACTCCTGTACCGATGCCCATCTTGAAAAGTTCATGCTGAAACTGGTCGCGATTTATTTTAAGCGCGTCAAGATCCAGCAGGATGGTGTAAAGATGCCGGGCGTGCCTGCTGCCAGGCTCAACCGGAGCCGGCACTTGCAGTGGCAGGTCTTTCAAAGCCTTGTCGTAAGCATTCCACATTTTGTCCCGGACCTTCAGGAATTTTTCAATTTTGGCAAGCTGATGGATACCGAAGGCGGCCTGCATGTCCATCATATTAAATTTAAATCCGGGAAGAATGATCCGGTATTGCTTGAAGCCTTTGTCCGAGTAACGCCTCCAGGCTCCACGCGTCATGCCTTGTGAAGCCAAAACCTGAATAGCTTCCGCCCATTTGCGGTTTTTGGTTGTGACCATACCGCCCTCGCCCGTAGTCAGGTTCTTGGTGGCATAAAAACTGAAAGCCGTCAGATCGCCGAAATCGCCTATTTTCCTCCCTTGATAAAGCGTTTCAAGCGCATGCGCAGCATCCTGAAGCACCAGCAATTTCCTTTTTTTGGCAATGCTGTTAATGGCTTTCATTTCGCACGGCCGGCCTGCAAAATGTACAGGGATAATGGCCCGGGTGCGTTTAGTGATTTTGCTTTCAATCTGGTTTACGTCAATATTCATGGTTTGAGGATCGACATCCACAAACACAGGCTTTGCGCCGCGATGGATAATGACATTTGCCGTGGCCGCGAAAGTAAAAGGCGTGGTGATCACTTCGTCGCCCTGCCCGATGCCTGCAGCCACAAGTGAAAGGAAAAGGCCCGCAGTGCAGGAATTGACGGCTACCGCGTACGGGGATTCCATGTATCTTTTGAAATCTTCCTCAAACCGGACCACCTTTGGACCTGCAGAAAGCCAGCCCGTTTTTATTGAATCAATAACTTCGTTGATTTCTTCTTTTTCAATCCTGGGACTTCCGAACACAATAAATTTTTTATGCATTTTGTTTTTTCTCCGTTTGCTTGGAACTCATCACCATATGCTGACTGACCCGGTACTCATTAATGACAATATTAGGGTACTGAAAGGCAAGTGCCATGATGATCCAAAAGGGCACATACTGCTCAGGAAGGTTAAAGAAAGCCTGCTCCGCCAAGACGACAAACGCGCCTCCTAAGGTTGAAAAAAATCCGTAGAAATATTCCCTGTAATACGGGTCCCTTGTTTTACTCAGCATGATCAAAAGCCGGAGCATACCCTGACCGAATAAAAACAAAAATGACAGGAAAGCAATACCGCCAGCGTCCGCCCATAATTGCAGGAAATCGCTATGCACCAAACCGCTGGCCCCCCAGCCACTGCCCACAATCGGATCTTTTTTGACAATCGCCCAGGCGTATTCCGCTCTATTTTTGCGCTTGCGGGCACTGGAATCTTCTTTTTCACCATACAAAGTCTGCATTCTGTCTTTGGCAGCCTGCGGTGCAAACTGGAGCCCAAGTCCGGCAATAAGAATAAAAATGAAAATTCCTTTGAGCCCCTTGGTATAAAAATAGCAAGCAATTGAAAAAGCGCAGGCCACCCAAAGACCTCGATGGCCAGCATAATAAATCACAAGAAATGTCATTAGAAGGGAGAGAAGAAGCGTCGTCTTGAGAACAAAGCCCTTGGCGTTGCGCCAATGGCTCAAAATAAGCGGAAAGCAAATTGTTAAAAACCCTGCAAGCATAGGGCCACCCCAGAAAGTAGCGCCAAGGCGTCTAAATTCATCCGCAACATTCACACTCGCTTCCGGATCGTTCAAATCCACAAAACCGCCAAAATGTTTCATGAAACCCAATTGAAAATATTCAGAGAGCCCCATGAATGAAAGGAACATGCATCCGAGCGCCAGCAAAGTCAGCGTATTTTTAAGATGCTCGATACGATTAATCATTTTCCCAACCAGGAAAAATGCAGGGATCGCCATCCACATCATTTTTGCATAACTGATGGCCTTGTTAATATTGCTCCCTGTTTGATAAGATCCCCAATTAGCCGTGGTATAGACGGCAAAGATAGTTGTTAACAGCAAGACTACGGCAGCAAGTGGAATTTTTCCCTGCTTCAGGTTTGCGGGAGGATTAAAACCGATGGAGAGCAAGCCGAGCACCCACAGTATAACTTCGGCCGGCACAAGACGCACCCATTCTCCAACGCGGACGGTTCGCTGCCCCACTACAAATATCATGACCATGAAATAAAAAACAAAGTAGAGCCCTTTGCGGCTAAGCGTGGCAGCGGCAAAGAGCGGAGGAATAGCGATCAGGACACCAAAGGCAACCTTGCCGTTGTATGAGAAGCTGGCGATCATAACGGCGAAAAAAAACTGGACAAGCGTGATAAAACCCAGCGTTTTCCAGTTTTCCCGCGTCGAAGAAAGTGTTTTAACCATGACTTAGTTTATCGGCTTTTATCGCTATCATTTTAAATCCGAATAAGCAGAGGCATAGCCCGAAACCATAGCGGCTGTACTCCATTTGCGGCTAATCTCCCGATTCTGGCTTCCAACAGCACGGTTTCTTCCGGGATCAGCCAACGCTTCGCTGAGCGCTTTGGCAAGGCCTTCCACCGAAGCCTCAACAAGCGCATTTTGGGTCCCTTCGAGAAATTCAGGCAGGCCCCCAACTCGGGTTGCCGCTACATATTTACCCGCAGCCATTGCCTCAAGGGCTACCAAGCCAAAAGGCTCCTGGCGTGAAGGCACCACCACAAATTCGCTGCCATTTAACAGCTGGAGCAGTTCTGAACTTTCAGCCTTTCCATAAAAAATCACTTTGTTTTTAATGCCTAACTCATGGGCCATATTTTGCAAAGCCGCTTTTTGTTCTCCATCGCCCGCCAAAATTAAATCCACATTCCGGTTTACAGAAACCCGGGCGAAAGCCTGCAAAAGCAGGTCAAACCCTTTTTTCGGCACCAGCCTCCCACAAGAAAAAATATAAGGGCGAGAGTGGTTGAAACCGGCGCTGTCGCGATACTGCTCAAGATCAATTCCGTTGTGAATCACTTTTGTTTTTTCCGCCGCAGAAGGTGCGATTTCCGAAAGCCGACGAAGAAGATATCCGGAACAAACCGTGATCCGGTCAGCTTCATTCAAAAGCCGGGTAAGATCTTCCAAGTTCCGGTCTGCGCGCAAAGGATCAAAAAACTTTTCAACATCATCTCCATGCAGAGAAACCACCAGCTTAAAACGGAAATGGCGCCGCATGTTTAAAACAAAAGGCGCCTGCGCGCCGGCAAAATGCAGATTTACAATTTCCGGCCTAAAATCCCGGAAGATTGCCGAAAGCGCGGAAATTGCCACGGGATAGTAGAAAAATGAAGCGGCAAGAAGGTCTAGCCTTCCCTTCCTTAAAAAAAGGGCCCCGGGTTTAAGAAAAAGCATCCTGCGCACTTCGATTCCATCAACCATTTCATGGCATGCAAGGCGCCGGGGGTATTTTTGTGTAACAACAAGAACCGTTTGGCCTTCTTTTTTGAGGCCATAGGCAAGGCCGCGGACAACAGCCTGGACCCCGCCTATTACCGGCGCATAGCTGGAGGGCACCATCAAAATCCGCATCAGCTTCTTTCCTTTGCGCATTTTATTTTCTGGGCCAGCATTCCCCTCTTCCATTCCAAGCCCAGAAGAAAGAGCAGCGGAAGCGCCTTTATCTTGTCCGGCCATTCAGGAAAATGCCCCAAATGCAAAAACGGCTGATAAAACAAGGCTGCGATAAAATTAATCGCCTTCAAGAAGTCTTTGGGTGAACTGAAGCTGTGAGGATAGACAGAGTACATCATTGGCCATTTCCGGCGCACAAGATAATAAGCCCGTCCATACATATAATGCTGGTTTAGCAGCGCTTTGAGGTTGGGGCGGTGGTGATGATAGACTTTGATCCTGGGGTCAAAATAAATTTTGTAACCGAGACCAATGATCCTCCAGTTGTAGTCAACATCCTCGCCGCGAAAAAGAGTTTCATCCTGCGGGCCCACCTTCTGGACAGCTTCCTTTTTATAGGCGATGTTGACGCCAGGCAGCGTGCGCGTGGAACAAGCGGATGAGAAAATAGGAAATGTAGTCGCATCCGCTACTTTTCCAATCAAGGATTGCGTGTTTGTTCCGAGGACAGGTCCGCCGACAGCACCCGCGTCGGGGTGCTCAAGGTGTGCCCGCTTGATTTGCGTGATCCAATCGGGAAAAACTTCAGCGTCATCATCTGTCATGGCCAGGATGTCACCGCTACATTGAGGGATTCCCAAATTTCGGTTTGCGGCAAGATTTTTGTTTACGACTTTCAAAATCTTGAACTCAATCTTGTTCCGGCCCTTGAACTTTTCTATTACGTGATCTGCCCGGTCGTCGCCTGCATTTACAATGACAATCTCGTCCGGTTTTTCCAGAGTCCTGTCCACAATGCTGAAAAGGGCTTTCTCCAGCAGCTCGTGGCGGTTAAACGTGCAAATCAGTACGGAAATACGTGTCATGATACTTGCTTTTTCACCAAAAGTTTTTTCCTAAGGCCAAAAATGCTTGTAAGACACCTCAGTTCGCGGCGAAAATTGAACGTGCTGGAATCCGCGTATTTCCAGACGACAGGCATTTCCACAATTTTTAGCTTCGCGCGCTGCGCTCTGATCAAAAATTCAGCGTCCCAGAACCAGCCCCGGATAAATTCATGGTCATAACCCATATCCTTGACGATTGGCAAGCCGGCTTGTTTTCTAAAAACCTTAAGACCGCATTGATGATCGTAGATCCTGGACTGGTACAAGACCTGGATAATCAAATTGTAAAAAAAGCTAAAAATCCTTCGCATGGGGCGACGCTTTACTTTCGCCCCATGGATGTAACGGCTGCCGATCACCACATCTGCATTTTCCCGCTTCATTCTCTCGACGGCTTCAAAAATGAAATGGATATCACAGGAAAAATCCGCATCAATAAAACCGATAATGTCATACTTCGCGGAAAAAAATGCCTGGGCAAGATTTTCTCGGCGCGAGGGGCCATTGCTGCAAGCAATATAAACCAGGTCCCTTCCCGTAGCCGTTTTTGCCTTATCGATTATTTTTTTGAAACGGTAGGACTTGTCTGTGGAGTTATCATCAACGATCACGATCTCAAAATCACTGTTCAGCCGGAGCAAAGTTTCATAGGCGCGGCGCAGGTCACGGCCGATCAGGTTGGCGCAATTATAAACAGGAATAAAGAGGGATATGCCCGGCTTTCTGGGTTCTTCAGATTTCATAATTGTTTTTCCTCAGAAAAAAATTAAAGTGTAAAGAACTGTGTAGGCCAATGAAAAAAAAATTGAGATGGCAAAAAGCGGCGCGCGTAAAATGACCCGCTGGCCGCCAATCCAGGTCAACAATTCATTCAAACCCAAGGCTGCAAAAAGCACTAGAACCGGGTACGCCGGAAGGATATAGCGATTCGCTACATAAACACCTGAAAAAAATGACAAGAGAACCACGGTCGTGTACAAAACCAGCGCCAGAAAAAGAGAGCGGCGGCGGAACCATACAATCATGCCTCCTATGACAGCGCACGCAAGATTGAAAATGCCAAATTCAGCGCTCAATGCCTTCACGTAAAACAGCGCGGAATGAAAGCCGGTAGAGGCAGGGATGGCAGCCATGGAAATGGCCTCCATTTCAGGAAAGGACGCCATAGGCCCGGTTTTTAGTTTCCGGTAATGGAAAAAAAAGTTTTTCAATGCCGAGGGCCAGTCAAAAAAAACATAGGGAGTTGCTGCAAAAAAAACCAGCCCGGCAAGAGCAAATAGCACCAGCGATTCTCCGCAAAACACACGCTTCCAGAGAAAACCGCGGGCAGTCCTCCAAAGGCTATATGCCAGACCTGCCGTGATCAGGCTGCCGGTCGCAAGAATTTTAAGCGCCTTTCCATAAAGCTTTAGATAATATTCTTCGATATGCCCATCCGTGGTTAAGGTCAGTACCCACGCAAAAACCTGATCTTTCAGCAAAAAACCTGCCAGCGCGATGCCTGCAAGGACCAGCGTGGAGAGAAAAAGGGAAATAAGCGGCGCAGGGCCCACTGCCAGGCCCGCGCTTTCCTTTTTTTGCCCGTAAATGTAGATCAGAAAAAAAGGAACTGCCAAAAGAACGCCCTTGTATTCGGTTGCAACGGCGAGGCCCAGGGCTGCCGCAGCGCCTCTCAAAAAAAATGTTCTCTGGAAACCCGTTGCGCCGGAACCCAGTGATATTAAAATTAGAGTCAGTGTCGACCAGAAGGTTAGAGCTGAATCAACGCGCGCATAATGAGAATATTCGACGGGCGTAAACAGAAAGGCAAAAAGGATTCCCGCGAAGAGGCCAGTCCGGATTCCTCCCATTTTCCAGCCCCAGAAAATCATCAGCCCCGGGGTGGCGGTCCCAAAAAAGGCGGAAATCAGGCGTCCTGCCGCATAAAAATTTTCCATACTTAATTCATGCCCAAAAATAGAAACTGCCTGGCAGGCCAGGGCCACGGCATAAATGAAGGCATGCGGCCAGTCGAAACATCCGGGGTTGGCTAGAAAACTGCCGTGAATTTTTAGTGCCGCATCTATGATAAGCTGCTCATCAAAAAAAATATTTCCTGAAAGCCCATACTTCAAAGGGATGATCCGGAGCACCGCGGCGGCCACTAGTATAAGGCCGGCCCCAAAAAGCACCTGCCAATTCCGGATTTTTTCTCCCTTGATCATGCAGATGAACCAATGCTTTTCATCCACTTTTCCGCGATTTTATCCCATGAACAATGGTTTAAAACATACTGCCTTCCGGCTTTTCCCATGCTGTCGCGAAGAGAAGCGTCCTGAATCAGGCGGCTCAGGGCCATGTCAACTTCAGCAGGGTCATCTGGCTGAGCAAAAATAACCGCGTTTTTATCAGAAGTCTGCACGAAGCCCGGCGAGCGAGATGCGACTACCGGGAGGGCCGCGGACATCGCTTCATGAAATGCCAGGGAATTCGCTTCTGAATCCGGAAGCATAACAAAAATATCAGCCATATTGTAAAACTTGGGATGCTCCGCGGTTTCACCGCCAAAGGTGACCCGGTCATTCAAACCAAGTTGCGCGGTTATATCTCGAAGTTCAGTTTCGTAAACTCCTTTGCCCAGGATAAAATACTTCAAATTAGAAAATTTGTTTTTAAGCCGGGCCATGGCTTCAAGGACCCGCCGGGCACCTTTTCGTTTTTCCAGTGCGGCTACATTTAAAAGAATAACGTCGTCATCTTTATAGCCATATTTTTCCCGCATGCTGCGCCGCATTTGCTCATCCGGCCTGATCATTTCCGGATCGGTTCCCACCGGCAGGATAGTGGCCGGCTGCTTGAAAACCGGCCTGGCCTCTTCCGCAATCCATTCAGCCACGGCCGCCACCTGCCGGACTTCCGAGCCCCATCCGTATTTTTCAAAAGAGTCGTAACGGTGCCTAACAGCTGACCGCGGATAACAAAGATAAAGGACAAGCGGCAAGGGTGCACGGCCCAAAAGTTTAAGAAGCTGAAGAGTTTTAGCTTCTCCAAAATCCGCGAAAAACGTAAAAATATAGTCATAGTTATGTTTCATAAAATGGGCCGCATAAAAAAAAGCTATTGTCTGGTATTCAAAATATCTGAATGTGGGAAAAGTGAAAATTTTAATCCTTGGATCCGGCTTCACAAAAAGCTCGAGCTTGGGCGATGCTGTCACAATGGAAACCTCCACCCCTTTCTCCGCCAAAGCATTGGCAAAACTGACAACCAGGGTCTCAATGCCGCGACGCATGCGGAAAGTGTAAAAATGCCAGAAAGCCACCTTCATAGCTGATCACCATTGTTTTTTTTGATTGGCTTTGCGGGAACTCCCCCGAAAATCTCGCCCGGAGGGACATCACACGTCACTACAGAACCCGCCGCTACGACCGCGCCTTCCCCAACGGTTACACCCGGAAGCAAAATTGCTCCACAGCCTATATAGGCTCCTCTTTGTATAACCAGGGGCTTTTTGAATGCCGGTTGCTGTTTTCCAAGGTCACTTTTACCTCCATTAAAATGGGTCAGAAGAGTAACTCGCATGGCAACTGTGACATCTTGTCCAATTTCTACTCTGTCAGAAAGGTCAATCATGCAGTCTTTTCCAATATAGCTGCCGCGGTCCACTTTGAGGTTTCCGTAGCTTCCGGCCGCATTATGGATCATCAGATGGGTTTCAATATAAGCGGAAGGATCTATAACTGCTTTCATTTTCCTTAAAATAAGCCGGGTTCTGGAAAGATCGGCACGGGAAAGCAAAACATTGATCTTGTTCAGGTTTTCTGTCTCTTTTTGAATTTCAATATAAATCAAAAGGAAAAAACGCGCGACCGGCCCCCAAAGAAACGCCAGGAAAAGAAAAGGACTCAAAATATGTTTTTTCACAATTTCTCCAAAGCGGTTGATACGCCCCATATTCTCAGATTGCCTTTTTTCCCCACATAGCGGACTGAAATGGTCAGCGGCCCCTGCCATTTTCGAGGAAGTTTAATAAAATATATATAAGCAGGAAATTGCCGGTAAATGCCCGGATAATGATAGCGTGAACCCGCTATAAAGGGGTAGTGGGTCCATTTCACCGCGATTTTTTCCGAAGCACTCCCACCCCTATTCCGGCCCGCTTCACGAAATACGTCTTCGATTTCCACTCCCTTACTTATCTGGAAAACTTCGGCTTGATGACCAGCGCCCTTGACTTCAACCTCTGCCACTTTTTCACCTGTTTTTATATTCTCTGAATTTTCGAGGTTCCAGAAAAGAGTCACTGCTCCGCTTTTTTCGTCGCCAAACTCTCTGGAATTCCAGATACTTTTTTCAGCATTCAAGTGGAAACTTCCGTACAAGCCGGCAGCCGGCAAATGCAGGC
>CAZKMJ010000047.1:0-13664 GCA_964553835.1 uncultured bacterium | reverse complement strand
GCTTGGCCCCAACCCTGTGCTGCGGGCCGATTCCCGCTCCAAAATCCTGATTATCAGCCAGGCGCCCGGCACCCGGGTGCATGAAACCTCAATTCCTTTTAATGATCCCAGCGGCGACCGGCTGCGCCGGTGGCTCAATGTGGACCGGGACACTTTTTATGATTCGAAGATTTTTTCAATCACTCCCATGGGATTATGCTATCCGGGTAAGGGGAGTTCCGGCGATTTGCCGCCCCGCAAAGAATGCGCCCCGCTGTGGCACGGCAAATTGCAGGACCATATGCCGGATGTTAAACTAAAAATCCTGGTGGGCAGCTACGCGCAGAAATATTATTTAGGAAAGCGCATGAAGGAAAACATGACCGAAACCGTGCGCGCCTGGAAAGACTATCTTCCTGAATTCTTTCCCATCGTCCATCCCAGTCCCCGCAACCAGATCTGGCTCAAGAAAAACCCATGGTTCGAACGTGATGTCGTTCCCGCATTTCAAAAGGTTGTCAGTCGAAGTCTGATGTAAGGCAGGGAATACCACCGGTCGGCCTTTTGTGGGCGCTCTTTATCGGTGGATTAAACAAGCAGGCATAAAAAAAGCCCGGCAGGTTCTCTGCCGGGCTTTTTGTTTGAACAGGTTAAAACGTTAGGCGATCTTGACTTTCGAAATGTCGCCGCCCGCAGCCTGGAATTTCTGGGCATAAACTTCATAGCGTTCCGTGAGAGCGGAAATTTCCTGGCCGACCGCGGAAGCCTGGTCCTTGATTCCCCTGGCTTTTTCACCCAGCATGTCCTTGATGGAAAGCCCTTTAAGCTGGCTCTGGATTTTTTCAACCTCACCTTTTTTTGCGGCAATTTCATTGGCATAGGCGCGGGCAGTTGCTTCAAGATCACCGACGCTCATTTTTTCAGCTTCGGCACGAACCTGCTCGATGGGTTTCTTGCTGTCGGCTTTTTTACCGCACCCGGTTACTGAAGCGGCAAGCAGGATTGTAAGAACGAACGCGAAATATTTTTTCATACACTTTTCCTTTTTTTTAACCCGGAAGTCCGGGTTGGTTTTTTGAAATACTAGTTTTTACCTTCAGACACCGGAATCATGAAGACCCGGTGCTTGTATCCGGTTACCTGTCCGTTTTCAAGCTCAAGCTCTTTTTCATAAAAAGGGAAAACGCCAGTGCTTATCTGGTTTTTCTGCACTAGACGGTAATAGAGAATGCTCCAGTAAGAACGGGTGGAGGCGCCTTCCTGGTGCCAGTGGATATAAAAGGGAACGAGGATCCCAAGTGTTTCATTTACTTTGATGAAAACAGGGAAAAGGTTCAGGTAAAAGCCTTTTTTCTGGACCACGGGAGCTGGCGCGGGGGCTGGAGTTTCCACGGGTGCCGGAGCCGGCTCTTCAATTTTTTCAACGACAGGGGCTGGCGCGGGTTCCGGGGCCGGGACTGGGGCCGGAGTTTCAACCGCTGCCGGGACGGGCTCGGGTTGCGGAACGGGTTGGCGGTTAAACCAGCGAAGCAGGAAGAATCCTCCGATCAATCCCAGGAGCAGAAGGAAAAAAAGGATGCCTCTTTTCTTCTTTTTTTCTTCCTTTTTTTTGAATCCAGGATGAGGAGGGATATCGAACGTTTTTTCGTTGATCAGATCGGTTTCATTTTTTGTATCATAAATTTTGGGCATAAAACCTCCTGTCAATAACTCGCGTAGAGTTTTTCGCGGCGGGCCTTGATGTGGTCGTTTGTGAGGTACTCGTCGTAAGTAGTGTCGCTCTGGTCGATAATGCCTTGCGGGGTAATTTCAATGATGCGGTTGGCCAGAGTCTGCACGAACTGGTGGTCGTGGGACGAAAATAAAATGGTGCCTGTGAAATTCTCGAGGCTTTCGTTCAGGGCTTGAATAGATTCCAGGTCTAGATGGTTGGTCGGTTCATCCAGGATAAGAACATTGGCTTGGAGGAGCATCATGCGCGATAGCATGCAGCGCACTTTCTCGCCGCCTGAAAGCACCTTGGCCTTCTTTAAAGATTCCTCCCCGGTAAAAAGCATCCTTCCCAGAAAGCTGCGGATAAAGTTCTCATCCGTTTCCTTGGAGAACTGCCGCAGCCAGTCCACAAGGCTAAGGTCACAGTTATCAAAGAATTTGGAGTTTTCCTTTGGCAGGTAGGCACGGGTGGTTGAGACGCCCCATTTTAAATTACCCTTGTCCGGCTTGGTTTCACCCATGAGCACCTGGAACAGTGCGGTCTTGGCGATGTCATTGGGGCCCACAAAAGCGATTTTCTGGCCTTTGTCGATGCGGAGGTTCATGTTTTCGAACATGGTCTTGCCGTCCACGCTCTTGGAAAGGCCCTCAACCGTCAGGATGTCATTGCCAGCCTCGCGTTCCTGCTTGAACATGATGTTCGGGTATTTGCGCGAAGAAGGCTTGATATCTTCAATGGTCAGCTTTTCAAGCAGTTTCTTGCGCGAAGTGGCCTGGCGGGACTTGGAAGCATTGGCGCTGAAGCGGGCGATAAACGCCTGCAGTTCCTTGCGCTTTTCCTCGACTTTTTTGTTCTGGTCCGAGCGCTGGCGCAGGGCAAGCTGGCTGGACTGGTACCAGAAAGAATAATTGCCCGGGTACATCTGGATTTTTCCGAAATCAATGTCCGCGATGTGGGTGCAGACTTTGTCCAGGAAATGGCGGTCGTGTGAAACCACCACGGCCGTGTTTTTGAAATCGTAAAGGAAATCTTCCAGCCACATGCAGGTGATGTCATCGAGCTGGTTGGTAGGTTCGTCGAGAAGAAGAACATCCGGATTGCCGAAAAGCGCCTGGGCCAGAAGCACGCGTACTTTCTGGCCGCCGGAAAGCTCTTTCATTTTGACCGGGTGCAGTGCATCGTCAATGCCGAGATCGCTCAGCAGTTTAGCGGCTTCGGACTCGGCGGTCCAACCGCTCAGATTTTCAAACTCCGATTCGAGCTCTGAGGCTTTAATGCCGTCCGCGTCGGAAAAATCCGGCTTGGCGTAAATGGCGTCCTTTTCCTTCATGATCTGGTAGAGCCTTTTGTGGCCCATGATCACGGTTTCAAGGACGGGGAATTCATCAAACTCAAACTGGTTTTGCTTCAGGAAGGAAACCCGGGCTCCCGGGGCAATGACCACTTCGCCCGAATTGGACTCAATCTCACCGGTCAGGATCTTTAAAAAGGAAGATTTGCCCGATCCGTTTGCCCCGATCACGCCGTAGCAGTTCCCGGGAGTGAACGTAATATTGACGTTGTCAAAAAGGACTCGTTTGCCGTACTGTAGAGTGATATTTGTTGTGCCGATCATAAGGGCGGGAATTATAACATAATAGGGGAGTTAAATGAATCCTGTTACCGACTCGCTGACTTTTATAGGTATTTTCTTCCTGGGCCTGGGTTTGAACCTCACGCCGTGCGTCTATCCCATGATGACTGTGACCATCAGCCTTTTTGGCAGTCAGAAGGACGCTAGTCGCCTCAACGCGTTCCTTAAATCCCTGGCCTATGTGCTGGGAATTGCCGTGACTTACAGCACCCTTGGCGTGATCACGGCATTCACCGGCGGGTTTTTTGGCGCGCTGCTGCAAAGCAAGTGGGTGCTTTTCGGGATTGCAGTTATCCTTGGCGGCCTATCGCTAAGCATGTTCAACGTTTATACCCTTGCCCTGCCGTCGGGAATTGTGAACGCGCTTGCGGCCAAGCGGAGTGTTTCCATTATTGGTTTCTTTTTTTCTGGCGTGTTTGTGGGTGTTTTTGCCGCGCCTTGCATCGGTCCCACAATCCTTGCGCTTATCACTTTCGTTGCCAGCAAGGGTGACCCTGTTTTTGCTTTCCGTGTTTTCTTTACCATGTCCATGGGGCTTGGGCTTCCGTATCTTTTGCTTGGAACATTTTCCGGGCTCCTCAAAAAACTTCCCAAGTCCGGCACGTGGCTTTTGTGGGTGGAGAGATTATTCGGCGTGATCCTGATGTCGCTTGCCGCGTTTTATCTGATCCTGGCCATCCAGCCAAAATTTCTGCCGTGGCTTGTTCCGGGCGCGCTGGTTATTGGCGGCATCTATCTTGGCTTTTTCGAAAAGTCCACCAAGTATGGAAAAAAGTTTTCACTGTTCCAGAAATTCGCGGGCGCGGTCGCGGTCACTGCGGCCATTCTGATGGTGGTGATGGCGCCGCGCGAGCATGTGGTCTGGGAATATTACAGCAAGGTCAGGGTCGAGCAGGCCAAAATGGAAGGAAAGCCTGTTATCCTGGATTTCTACGCGGACTGGTGCATTCCTTGCCATGAGCTGGATGCCAAGACATACAGCGATCCCAAAGTCATTACGGCATTGAAGAATTTTGTGCGGCTAAAAATTGACATGACCAACGCGGAAAATGAGGCCTCGCAGAAAATCGCGGACGACTACGAAATTCTGGGTGTGCCGACGATCATGTTCCTGGACAAGAAAGGCGAGGAAGTGAAGGCCTCGAGGACCACGGGCTATTTGCCGCCTGAAGATTTCCTGAAGCTTCTGGACAACTCACCGGACTTAAAGTCCTAAAATAAAAGTTAACAAATGCCGAAATTCTCTTTAATATGTTCATGCGCCCTTAAAAGCGCCTAAACCCAGGAGAGTTGTATGAAAAAAATAATGGCGGTGATGTTGATCCTTGTGATGGCCTTCGCGATTGTTCCCGCGCCGGCTTTCGCGCAGAATACGGCCGTTCACGGCAAGATTACAGGCAAGACTGTTTGCTTCGGTCTTTCGTCGCTTCTGATTTGGCCCGGTATCGGACAGTATCTGAACAATAATGAAACGAAGAAAAACTGGACCCATGCCATTATCGGTCTTTTCCCGCCTTTCCGGTTCTGGTCCGGCTGGGACGCGCTGATTGCCCGTCAGGGTGGACGCTGGGACGGCAAGATCTAAAAGGGGCATCCCTTTATTATGTTCAAAGACCCATTGGAGAAATCCTCCAATGGGTCTTTTTTCTTAAATCAAACCTCAAACCTGCCGTTATTTGACCTATGAGTTGGTGGATTTTCTTCATTTCCGCGGTCATTTTCCTCCTGGTGCTGGACCTCACGGTCATGCACCGCAAGGCCCATGTCATCACCATGCGCGAATCCCTTCTTGGGGTGGCGTTCTGGGTGGGCCTGGCCATGGCTTTCAATATATTTGTTTATTTCCAAAAGGGCCCGGACGCGGCCATGAAGTTTCTGGCTGGCTACGTCATTGAAGAGTCCTTGAGTGTCGACAACCTCTTTGTCTTCCTTGTTATCTTTTCTTTTTTCAAGGTCCCGGAAAAAATGCAGCATCGCGTGCTTTTCTGGGGCATTTTGGGCGCCCTGGTCATGCGTGCCATCTTCATTGTCGCCGGAGTGCACCTGATCCATAAGTTCCACTGGATCATCTATATTTTTGGCGCTTTCCTTATTATTACCGCATACAAACTGGTTTTCGGTCATGAGAAGCAGGTCAAGCCTGAAAACAACCCGGTGCTGAAAGCATTCAGGAAAATCATGCCAGTGACCGAAGATTATGAAGGCGACAAGTTCTTTATCAAGAAAGCGGGAAGGCTGTTTGCCACGCCATTGATGGTGGTCCTGGTCGCGGTTGAGACCACCGACGTGATTTTTGCCGTGGATTCCATCCCGGCGGTGCTGGCTGTGAGCCATGACCCGTTTATTGTTTACACTTCAAATGTGTTTGCCATCCTTGGGCTGCGCGCCATGTTTTTCGCGTTGTCCGGATTGATGCACCTGTTTCATTATTTAAACTACGGCCTGGGCGTGATCCTGGCTTTCGTGGGCGTGAAAATGCTGATCTCGCATTATTACGTCATTCCGATTGTCTGGTCGCTTTCTTTTATCGCCCTGACGCTGACCGTATCGATTCTTCTTTCGATCGCCAAGCCGCCGAAACACAAGCATTAATAAATAGGAGAAATGGGATGAAAAAATTTTTGAACCGGATTTCGATGACGATTTTCGCGTTGTTCGCCTGGCAGGGTTTTGCCTGGGCCAGTGAAGCCGATCTTAAGATCCCGGACCTTCATGAGGGGACTTTCAGCTCATTTGGCGGCCTCACGGGTTACCAGATCCTTCTTTACGGGGCTTTCGTCATTCTGGGAACGGTCGGCCTTTCTCTTTATCAGTTTGTGAAAATCAAGGCTCTGCCGGCCCACAAGTCCATGCTGGAAGTCGCGGAAACGATTTTCCAGACCTGCAAAACCTATCTGGCCCAGCAGGCCAAGTTTCTGGTCATCCTGTTTGCCATCATTGCCTGCGCCATGTCTTATTATTTCCTCGGCCTTCAGCATGAAGCCCCTAAAACACTGGGCCTTGTGCTTTTGTTTTCCGTGGTTGGTATGGCCGGTTCCACATTGGTTGCCTTTTATGGCATACGCGTTAACACCTACGCCAATGCCCGCACCGCTTTCGCGTCCCTTCGCGGCGTTCCCTGGGACGTGGTCAACATCCCGCTGCGCGCGGGCATGTCGGTCGGTCTTTTCCTGATTTCCATCGAACTGGTCATGATGGTCATCATCCTTCTTTTTGTTCCGCGTGACATTGTCGGCTACTGCTTCCTTGGTTTCGCGATCGGGGAGTCGCTGGGCGCCAGCGCGCTGCGCATCGCCGGCGGTATTTTCACCAAGATCGCGGACATTGGCTCCGACCTGATGAAGATTGTTTTTAAAGTGAAGGAAGACGATCCGCGCAATCCCGGTGTGATCGCAGATTGTGCAGGCGACAACGCGGGCGATTCTGTCGGTCCGACTGCTGACGGTTTTGAGACTTACGGTGTCACAGGCGTCGCGCTGATTTCCTTTATCACGCTGGCCGTGAAAGACCCGGCGCTTCAGGCCAAGTTGATTGTCTGGATTTTTGCCATGCGCTTCTTGATGGACTTCATGTCCGGTATTTCGTATTTCATCAATTCCAAGATTTCTGAAAAGAAATACGGGCACCTGAAAGATTTCAATTTCGAAGAGCCCTTGACACATTTGATCATGATTGCCACGGCTCTCTGCATTTCCACTTCTTATGGAATGTCCTACCTTCTGATCGGCGACCTCCCGGACGGCTCGCTTTGGTGGAAACTCGCTTCAATCATTGCCTGCGGAACCCTGGGCGCGTTTTTGATCCCGGAATTCACCAAGGCTTTCACCTCATCGCATTCGAAGCACGTCCATGAAATTGTGACCGCGTCGCGTGAAGGGGGTGCCTCACTGACCATTCTTTCCGGCATCGTGGCCGGCTCCTTTTCCGCTTTCTGGAAGGGGATCCTGATCGCGGGCCTGATGTTCGTGGCTTATCTGATTTCCGGTATGGGGCTTCAAAATATTATGCCGCATGCTTCCGTGTTCGCTTTCGGCCTTGTAGCATACGGGTTTCTCTGCATGGGTCCCGTGAATATTGCCGTGGATTCTTACGGTCCGGTCACGGACAACGCGCAGTCCATTTTTGAGCTGGCGCAGACCGAATCCATCCCCGGCATTGAAAAAGAAATCGAAAGGGATTTTGGTTTCAAACCGGACTTCAAGCAGGGCAAGCATTATCTCGAAGCTAATGACTCGGCCGGGAATACTTTCAAAGCCACAGCCAAGCCGGTTTTGATCGCGACCGCGGTTGCCGGCGCGACCACCATGATTTTCTCCATCATCCTTCTTTTACAGGAACATCTGCGTGCCGCGGCTGTCGGCAATGCTCTTGGAAAATTTGTTCCTGAGAATATCGGTGAAATCCTGCTGCATGAAAAACTTTCACTCACAGCTTCGCCCGTCCTGCTTGGTTTTCTTTGCGGCGGCGCGGTCATTTACTGGTTTTGCGGTGCTTCTATTCAGGCTGTAACCACGGGCGCTTATTCCGCGGTCGAGTACATCAAGAAAAACCTGAACCTGGACAAAAAGCAGGCTGACCGCAAGGACTCGATTGAAGTGGTCCGTATCTGCACGGTTTACGCGCAGCGGGGCATGTGGAATATTTTCCTCGGCCTGCTGACGCTGACACTTGCTTTCGCGCTTTTTGACCCGTATTTCTTTATTGCGTACCTTGTGGCTATCGCGGTATTCGGTCTTTTCCAGGCCATGTATATGGCCAACGCGGGCGGCTCCTGGGACAATGCCAAGAAGCTTGTGGAAGTGGACCTTGGCGAAAAGAACACGCCGCTGCATGCCGCGACCGTGATCGGCGACACGGTGGGTGATCCGTTCAAGGACACGACTTCTGTTTCTCTGAACCCCATCATCAAGTTTTCCACGCTTTTCGGCATGCTGGCCGTTGAGATCGCCTTGAAAATGAATCCGGCCACGACCCGCATGTTTGGAGCCGCGTTTTTTGTGGCAGGTCTGTTCTTCGTCTGGAAGTCTTTTTACGGAATGCGGATTCCCGCGGACGTCAGGCAGCCCCAGTCCGGACACGGACATAAGCGTCCCGAAAAACAGCACGCGTAATACGGGATGCCCGCGCTCCCGCTGATTGTTTTTACGCTTTGCGCGTTTGCCATCGGCTACCGCTATTACAGCGCTTTCCTCGCGTCCAGGGTCTTTGTTCTGGACGCTGAGCGAAAGACGCCGGCTTTTACCCACCGTGATGACCAGAATTATTTCCCTATGTCGAAATGGGTGCTTTTTGGCCATCATTTCGCCGCCATTTCCGGCGCGGGTCCTTTAATCGGGCCGGTCCTGGCTGCTCAGTTTGGATTTCTTCCGGGTCTTTTGTGGATTGTCATCGGCGTTGTTCTTGGCGGCGCTGTGCAGGACTTCATTATTCTTGTCGCCTCAACGCGCAGGGAAGGCAAATCACTGGCGGAAATTGCCAAGGCTGAAATCAGCAAGCCCGCGGGTTTTGCGTGCGCGCTCGCAATTTTATTTATCGTTATTGTCGCATTGGCTGGACTTGGCTTTGTGGTCGTGAACGCTCTTGCTGAAAGTTCCTGGGGCACCTTCACCATCGCGGCCAGTATTCCCATCGCCATGATTATGGGGTTTTATGTGTTCGCGCTAAAAAAAGGCGACCACAAGGCCGTAAAAAGCGCCACCATTCTTGGTGTCCTCGCGCTTCTTGCCGCTGTGATCTTCGGCCGCTGGGTTCCGGAAATTCCCTGGCTGAATTCCATCTTTCTTTTGAACCGTCAGCAGATCATCATCGCGATGGCGATTTATGGCTTCGCGGCTTCTGTGCTGCCGGTCTGGCTGCTTCTGGCGCCGCGCGATTATCTCAGCTCCTACATGAAACTGGGCACAGTCATGTTTCTGATCGGCGGCATTGTCATCGTGAATCCCAAAATGCAATTTCCTCCACTCACGGAATTCATTCATGGCGGAGGTCCCATCGTTCCGGGCAAGTTGTGGCCGTTTTGCTTCATCACCATCATGTGCGGCGCGATTTCCGGATTTCACGCGCTGGTATCTTCCGGCACTACACCCAAAATGATTTCCAGTGAATCCCATTGCCGGCCGATCGGATACGGCTGCATGCTTTTTGAAGCGCTGGTTGGCGTGGTCTGCCTGATTGCTGCCTGCGCGCTCCATCCCGCGGACTATTACGCCATTAATGTTCCGCCGGCGGTTTTTGAAAAGCTGGGGCTGATTCCGGTCAACCTTGCGGAGTTGACGCGTGAAGTGGGGGAAACCAATCTTGCGGGAAGAACGGGTGGAGCCGTGTCGCTTGCGGTGGGCATGGCCCAGATTTTCAGCGCTATTCCCGGCCTGACTGGTTTCATGAAATACTGGTACCACTTTGCCATCATGTTTGAAGCGCTGTTCATTTTGACCACGATCGACGCGGGGACCCGCATTGCCCGCTTCATCCTTCAGGAGTTTCTGGGAAGTATTTACGCGCCGTTCAAAAAAACGGACTGGTTGCCTGGCAATTTGCTGGCCAGCACTGTGATTGTGGGCGGCTGGACCTATCTGATCTGGAACGCCAGCATCAGCACTATCTGGCCCATGTTTGGCATTGCCAACCAGCTTCTGGCCGCTATCGCGCTGGCAGTTGGCAGCACCATCCTGGTTAAAACCGGAAAAGCCAAATACTTGTGGGTCACGCTTGTGCCCCTGTCATTTGTAACCATTACGACCCTGACCGCGGCTTTTCAGATGATCGTCCACCATTACTGGCCAAAATCGGCGGCACCCTGGATGATTCAGTTAAACATCGCTCTCATTTTTATTATGTCCGCCTGCACGTTTTTCATTTTTGGGAGTGCGTTCTGGAAATCCATGCGGTATACTAGGGCCGGTTCAGGATTGAAATGAAGAATTTCGATTTCAATCAGGTCCAGCGCTGCTTACCCATAAAAGTAATATACGCAGCGCTCGGTTGCATTAAACATGAGGGTTCATGCATTTTTTGCCTTTAGATGAATTGATCCGCTGGGGCGGATATTTTGTACTGTTTGCCATCGTTTTCGCGGAAACCGGGCTGCTGATTGGTTTCTGCCTTCCCGGAGACTCCCTCCTTGTCACCGCCGGCCTGATTTGCGCGCTGGACGGGACCATGAATATTTTCGTGCTGAATATAGTACTGATTTTTGCCGCGATCACAGGCGACAGCGCCGGCTACATGATCGGCTATCATATTGGCCCCAAACTCTTCAATAAGGAAGACTCCTTCTTTTTCAAGAAAAGCCATATTGAACGAACGCACAAGTTTTATGAGAAGTATGGCGCCAAGACCATCGTGCTTGCCAGGTTTGTTCCCATTGTACGCACATTCGCGCCGACCATGGCGGGTGTTGGAAAAATGGACTACAAAAAGTTCATCGCCTACAACGTTTTTGGCGGCATTGGCTGGGTCATGAGTATGACCCTGATCGGATATTTCCTGGCCAAGTCTATTCCGGACATTGAAAAGAAAATCCACTGGGTGATTCTTGCCGTGATCGTGATTTCATTTATCCCGCTTGTCAAAGAATGGTACGACCACCAGAAAGAAAAGAAGGCCGGTAAACAATGAAAAAATTCCTGCTAGCGCTTCCGATTGTCTTTTTAATCCAGGGCTGCTCCGGAGGCTCCTCGGGCGGGAACACCATCAAGATCGGCTGTGCGGCGCCATTGACGGGCGACCAGGCCCAGCTTGGCATTGATACCTGCCGCGGTGTTTCCATGGCAGTGGAAGAAGCAAATGCCAAGGGCGAAGTGATTCCTGGATTCAAGCTTGAAGCCGTGAGTGCTGACGACCAGCACAATCCCGCGCAGGCCGTAAACGTGGCCAAAAAATTTGTTTCGGACCCCGATGTTCTGGCCATCATGGGGCATTTCAATTCCAGCTGCAGCAAACCTTCTTCCGCCATTTATCACGCATCGCGCCTGGTCCAGCTGACCGCGGTTTCTACCAATCCTGAAATTTCAAAACAGGGCTTTGATACTTTCTTCCGCACAGCCGCCACCGACGACGTGCAGGGTCCCAAGGCAGCTCATTACGCGCAGAAAGTCCTCGGCTCCAAAAATATTTTTATTGTGGATGACAAGACCACCTACGGCAAGGGCCTGGCCGATGAATTTGACAAAGAAGCCCGAAAGATCGGTCTGAATGTCATGGGGCATGAAGGTATCACGCAGGGCGACAAGGATTTCACTCCGCTGCTGACCAAGATCAAGCCTTTGAATCCTGACCTGATTTATTTTGGCGGTATTTATCCTGAAGGCGCGCTTATGGTCAGGCAGGCGCGTTCACTTGGTGTAACCGCGCAATTCATGGGCGGTGACGGACTTGCCAATCCTATCTTCAGCCAACTGGCCACTGCTGAAATCGCGGAAGGCACTCTGGCCACCATGGTGGGCGGCGATATTTATGCTGTACCCGCGGCCGCGGATTTTATCAAGGCGTATGAAACTAAGTACGGGCCGGTGGGGCAGTGGTCGGCATATGCCTATGACGCGACGAATATCCTGATTGAAGCCATCCGCAAGGGCGGCAAAAAGGACCGCGAAGCGGTGCTTAAAGCCATGCGCGAAATTCCGAAGTTCAAAGGTATTACCGGTGAAGTTGTGTTTGATGAAAAGGGAGACAATAAAAACCAGTTTTTCGGCGTCTTCAAATTTCATGACGGCAAATTGCAGTACTCCGGCCCCGCGGAAGCATGAGCATTCTGAGGCCGAAGGCCGAAGAACATTTAATAAAGACGGCGTAGATGCTTGACGTCTTTTTCCAGCAGGTCGTTAATGGTCTGACGATTGGCATGATTTACGCGCTGATCGCGCTTGGATACACTATTGTCTACGGCATTGCCCGCCTGATCAATTTTGCCCACGGTGAAGTTTTTATGGTGGGTGCCTATTTCGGCCTGCTCGCGTATTCCATTTTTCACGGCATGTTCAGCGCGGGTGGCAGCGCGTTTTTCATTCTGTTCATTTTTATTTTTGCCATGGCGGGTTCGGGCGCTCTTGGCTGGACCATTGAACGCTTCGCTTACAAGCCGCTGCGCAACGCGCCCCGCCTCGCGCCGCTCATTACGGCTATCGGTGTTTCCTTTTTCCTTCAAAACATTGTTATGCTGATCGCGGGTCCCGCGGACAAGAATTTCCCCCCGCTCTTCAAACCGGTCAAATACAGCATTGGCAGCATTCATTTCACAAGCCTCCAGCTTCTGATCGCGTTTGTTTCCATTGCGCTCATGACCGCTCTGCATTTTTTTGTCAAAAACACGCGTGTGGGCAAGGCCATGCGTGCTTTGGCTGATGACCGGCAGGCAGCAAGCCTGATTGGCATTCCGGTGGATAAAGTCATTGCTGCCGCATTCGTAGTTGGCTCCGCGCTCGCGGGCGCGGGCGGAGTCATGTTCGGCATGTATTACAACACCATTAATTTTCATGACGGTTATCTGGCTGGCCTTAAAGCATTCACAGCTGCGGTACTTGGCGGTATCGGTAATATTCCGGGTGCCATGGTGGGCGGCGTGCTGCTGGGTGTGCTGGAAGGTCTGGGTGCGGGTTATATTTCATCCGAATGGAAAAATGTTTTCGCATTTTTCATTCTGATCCTGATTTTACTTTTCCGGCCTTCCGGTCTTCTGGGGTCGCGTGTGGTGAAAAAAGTCTGATGACAAAACCCAAAAAAAAATCCATGGGCTTTTCACTTAAGGGACTTCCGCCTGCCGGGCGTCTTTGGATCATTTCCGTTATTTTTCTTCTTTTTCCCCTGATTGACCGCAACCCTTATCACATTGATGTTATGGTCACGACCGGGCTTTTCATGCTTCTGGCGCTTGGCCTGAATGTTATTGTGGGTTACGCAGGTATTTTGAATCTTGGTTACGCCGCGCTTTATGCCATGGGTGCTTACACGTATGCTCTTTTCAATATCCACTTTCATATGCCATTCTGGATGGGGCTGGCCGCCAGCGCCCTTGTGACAGCTCTTTTTGGCATGCTGCTGGCCTTTCCGGCACTCCGTCTGGGCGGAGACTACCTGGCTATTGTCACGCTCGGCGCTGGCGAAATTATGCGTATTGTGCTCAACAACCTTGATGAAGTTACGGGCGGACCCAACGGTCTGCTGGGTATTGACCATCCGAAACTCTTTTTTGGAAATTACGATTTCGGAGTGAAGTCCGAACCTTACTATTATCTGGTCTTTGTTATTGTGCTCATCGTCCTGTTTATTCTGCGGCGTCTTGAGAATTCGCCGCTGGGCCGCTCCTGGATCGCGCTGCGTGAAGATGAAACCGCTGCGTCC
>CAZKMJ010000046.1:4350-13695 GCA_964553835.1 uncultured bacterium | reverse complement strand
TGCAAAAATGAAACTCAGGAAAATCGCGGGCTGCTTGCTTGTGCTGGGCGCGCTGGCGGGATGCACGGTCAAGGCCGTGGGCGATCCCAACCGGCCGATCACTATCAATGCCAATGTGGTCGTGGACATCCGTGGACTGAAACAGACCGCTACCAATATTGAAGACATGGTCGCAAAGGGGAATTGACATGAAAACAAATATTTTGATCATCTCAGCTTTAATGACAGTACTCAGCGCTCCACTAGCCATGGCCGCATCTTATGATTTGAAGGAAGTGACTCCTGAAGTCCAGCAGGCCTTGAACAACCGCAAGCAGCGTTATGAGCAGCTGCAGCAGCTTAAGAGTTCCGGAGCTGTTGGCGAAAACACCCAGGGGCATGTCGCGGCCCTTAAATCGACCGCCGCTCAGATCGTAAGTGATGAAAACCAGGACCGCCGTACCATCTACAACGCGATTGTGCAGCAGAACAATCTGGCGCCAGGCTCGCTGGCGCAGGTCCAGCAGGCCTTCGCCGAGGTGCAGCGGGAAAAGGCGCGTCCGGGGGACTTCATCCAGGATCCCTCCGGGAACTGGAAACAAAAATAAGCAGTTGACTATATTTGCTTAAGCAGATATAGTTTTCTCATGGATCTGAAGCAGTCTCAGCTCATGTTTAAAGCCCTTTCCGATGAAACGCGGCTCCGCATCCTCCATTTACTGAGCAAGGGGGAGCTTTGCGTTTGTGACGTCATGAATGTCCTCAAACAGCCTCAGTCCAAAGTTTCCCGCCATTTTGCATATCTCAGGAGGGCGGGCCTGGTTTCCGGCCGCAAGGAAGGCCTGTGGATGTATTACCGGTTAGCGGAGGGGCAGTCGAAGACCCATCGCTCACTTAATCAGATCCTGAAAGTCGCGGGCCAGGAACTGACTGTATTAAAGAAGGATTCCTGCGAGCGTGAGCGCAAAAACAAATCTCTGATTGCCTGTTGTAGATAATTTTTTAATTAACTATATCTGGATAAGCAAATATGAAGGGGGTGATCAAAATGGATTGCTGCGATAAGGGGTGCTGCTAATGGACATGCTGTATAAATCACTGGCGGAGATGGGCGGTACTTTCGCGCTCATCTTCGTTGGCGGCGCAAGCATTATACTTTCAGAGAAAAACGTTGTCCCGCCGATGTGTGTTCCTCTGGCTTGGGGATGTATTGTTTTTCTTATGATTATCGCGGTCGGCCGTGTTTCCGGCGCTCATTTTAATCCGGTGGTCACACTCGCTTTTGCGATTGCCAGCCGGATTCCTCCAGGTCAAATCTGGTTTTACTGGGCGAGCCAAATGCTCGGCGGCGTGGCGGCTGTGAGCTTGTTGGGAGTCCTGAAAAAATGAAAACAAGGGTCCTGGTTCTATGCACCGGAAATTCCTGCAGGTCACAAATGGCAGAAGGTGTTTTAAAGCATTATGGGTGCGGCAGACTGGAAGTTGAGAGCGCGGGCACAAAGCCGTCCAAAGTAAATGAAACAGCGATCAAGGTCATGGGGGAAATAGGTATTGATATCAGCAAACAGCGCTCGAAAAATGCCAATGAGTTTTTTGGAAAAACTTTTGATTACATTATCACTGTCTGCGACAACGCGAAAGAATCATGCCCGGTCTTTCCCGGGAAAAGTATCCGTCTGCACTGGCCTTTTCCGGATCCCCCGCATGAAAAAGAAATAACCTCCGCGGTTCTTGATGAATTCCGCAGGGTCAGGGATTTAATCCATGAAAAATTCAAAAAAGCGGCGCTTACGGGTAATTTCGAAAAATAGGCGGGTCAGGCAAGATCGAAGGCCAGGATTTCAGAATCCTGGTTCGCGGTGAAATCCAGGAGTGTTTCATCACTCACGGCAGCGCCGTCTCCAGCCCGCAGGATTACGTCCTTCATTAAAACCCCTCCGCGCGCCAGCTGAACCCAGGCATGGCGGCCTTCCTCGAGTTTTAACTCCGCTTTTTTATCTTTCTCCAGCCGGCAGACATAAATTTTAGCGTCCTGATGAATTTTCACCGAATTTTTGTCCGGTTCTTTTGAAGCAATCATCAGGAACTTGTTTTTTTCATCCGAAATTTTCTTTTGCTCATAGCCGGGAGGCAGGCCTTTTTCTTCAGGCATGATCCAGATCTGGAGCAGGTGAAGGGGCTCGACCGTGGAAGGATTGTATTCGCTGTGCGTCACACCCGTGCCCGCGCTCATACGCTGAATTTCACCCGGCCGGATAACTTCCTTGTTACCCATGCTGTCCTGGTGCTCGATTTTGCCGCTCAGGATATAGGTCACGATTTCCATATCATTATGGGAATGCATGCCAAAGCCCTGTCCCGGCGCGACCGTGTCTTCATTAATGACTCGCAAAGTGCGGAAATTCATATGGTTGCGGTCAAAATAGTCCGCGAAAGAGAAGGTGTGGTAGGTTTCCAGCCATCCGTGGCTGAAATGGCCGCGCTTGGCCGAAGGGCGTAGTTTGATCATAAAAATAGTATAAACTCCCCGTCAAACTTTGGTAGAATTCCCTCATTCACGCAAGCCCGGGAGTTTGGTGATTCCGGGACATTTGGCGGAACTTGAGGTTCCGCTCTACATAGGAGCATTCCAATGAAAAGAGTCAATATTTCTACGGGCAGCAAGTGGGAACCTGTTATCGGTTACTCGCGTGCCGTCAAGATCGGCAATCATATCCACGTTTCCGGCACTACCGCCTCCACAGCTGAAGGTGTTGTGGGCATCGGTGATTCCTACGCGCAAACGGTGCAGGCGCTCAAAAACATTAAGGAAGCGCTTGAGAAAGCCGGCGCTTCTATTGACCACGTTGTGCGCACGCGCATTTTTTCTACGCACATCGGCGATTGGGAAAAAATTGGCAAGGCCCACGGTGAATTTTTCGGCAAAGTCCGCCCCGCGACTACCATGGTGGAAGTCAGCAAGCTGATCGATCCACAGATGCTGGTGGAAATCGAAGCGGACGCTTTTCTTCCGGAAGCCAAGTAATTTTGGGAAAAAAGTTCAAGCTCCGCTACATTCCCGGCTGGAACCTGCTTGAGTACGGGCTGGTCCGGCTGCTGACCGGGATCTTAAACGCTGTTTCCATTGAAAAGGCCACGACCTTTGCCCGCGGCCTTGGCGATTTTCTATTTCTTTTTAATTCCCAAAAAAAGAAGACCGCGCTTGAAAACATCGACCGGGTTTTTGGTGCAACGATGTCCCGCGAAGATCGTGAAAAGCTGGCCCGTGAAACTTTCCGCAGCTTCTCTTCCTCCGTTATGGAATTTTTCCGCATGTATGCCATGCTGCCAGAAGCCAAAGAGCGGTTTGAGTTTGAAGGTACGGAGCACCTGGATGCGGCCTTTGCCAAAGGCAAGGGTGTGATCGGCGTGATTTCACACCTGGGTTCCTGGGAATACCTGGCGTTTTTGCCTTACCTGCGTGGTTACCCCTGCTCGGTGGTGGTTCGGGACATAAAAAACCCTTATCTCGACAAATGGATCAAGGGACTGAGACAGGCCACCAAGCTTAATCCTATCAACCGTCGCAGCTCTATCCGTGAAATCCTTTCAGAGCTCCGTAAGAACCATTATGTGGCGATATTAATTGATCAATGGGCCGGGCCAGACGGCTTGTGGCTGGATTTTTTCAACAAGCCGACTTCGACGACTTCCGTGACCGCCCGGCTGGCACAGAAAACAGGCGCCGCACTTGTACCCATGCATTGCCTGAGAAAAGCGCCGGGCCAGTTCAAGATTACGATTTATCCTGAAGTTCCGGTCAGCGGGGGAGCAGATTGGGAGAAGGACACTACGCTTGCTTTGAACCGGATGCTTGAAAATGAAATTTTGAAAGCGCCGGACCAGTGGATATGGTCACACAGGCGCTGGAAGGATTATTCCCGCTATCGCAGCCAGGTCAGTGGCGGATAACGCGGGTTTCTTTTTTTGCCGCGTCAATCCATTCCTGCGTAGCCGGAAGCGATAGAATCGCGTTGCAGTAGGCCTTTGATACCGCGTCCAGCCTGACACTGTAAGTTTCAAACCGTGAGCACACGGGCGCATACATAGCGTCTGCCGCGCTGAATCCTCCAAAAAGAAATTCACCGCCTTTACCATAATGCTTGCGGCAGTCTTTCCAGATTTCCATAACCCTTTCCACATCGTCCAGCACTTCCGCGGGTATTTCTTTCAGCGGAGTGGATGTTTTGCAGTTAAAAGGCATGGCTTTGCGCAGGGCCGTGAAACCGGCATGCATTTCATTGGAAATGGAACGCGCCATGGCGCGGGCGGGCGCACTTTTGGGCCACAGGTTTTTCTGGGGAAATTTTTCAGCCAGGTATTCGAGGATAGCCAGAGATTCCCAGACCTTGATTTTTCCATCTTCAAGTACCGGCACCCGGCCGGCGGGCGAATGCTGCCGGATGTTTTTCAGGGAATCCGGCTCATGGATCCAGACCATCTTTTCCTCGAAGGGTATACCGGCCTGTTTGAGCATGATCCATGGCCTGAAAGACCATGAAGAATAGGTTTTATTTCCGATAACAAGGACAAGGTCAGGCATTATTTACCTCCAGTTGATTTGTATTATATAATAAACTCATGAAAAAGTGGGTTCCCGAGGAGATCGAAAATTACACACTGGCGCATTCCGTTCTGGAGTCCGCCCTTTTCAAAAACCTTGTCCATGTGACTCACGCCCAGACAAGTCTTCCGCAAATGCAGGTCGGCCATCTTGAAGGCAGCTTCCTGAAATTTCTGGTACGGGCTTCACGCGCCCGCCGGGTGCTGGAAATCGGCACTTTCACCGGCTATAGCGCGCTGGCCATGGCCGAGGGTCTTCCTGCCGGCGGCAAGCTGATCACATGCGACATTGATCCCGAAACAACCCGGATTGCGCGCAGCTTTTGGGCTAAAAGCCCTCATGGGAAAAAGATCGAGCTCAAGCTGGGCCCCGCGGTTGAAACTCTGAAAAAGCTCAAAGGGAATTTTGATTTTGTATTTATTGACGCGGACAAAGCCAATTACATTCGTTACTGGGACCTTTGCGTTCCCAAAGTACGCAAGGGCGGGATTCTTGTAGCTGACAATGTGCTTTGGAACGGACGGGTATTAAATCCCCGGCATGAGACCGATCACGCTATTGCGCGGTTTAACAAGCGTGTGATGAAAGATAAAAGAGTTGAAGCGTTGATGCTGCCTGTGCGTGACGGGATGACGCTGGCTTACAAAAAATAATCAGCGGCGGGGGCGGCGGCGGAAAGCCGGCGCAATATAGCCGCGGGACTTCCTTCCGAATTTCCTGCCATCAAACGAAGCAACCTTGGTCGGAGTGTGGGGGATCAGCTTTTCTTCCGGAAAATCAGGGTGTGCTGAAATGGGCAGTGTAGCTTTCATCAGTCTTTCGATGTCTTTGACTTCCTTGCCCTGGTCGGGCATGGCAAAGGAAATGGCGTGACCTTTTCCGCCGGCGCGGCCGGTGCGGCCGATGCGGTGGATATAATTTTCTGATTCTTCCGGCAAATCATAGTTGATGACCAGCTCAATTCCCGAGACGTCAATACCACGGGAAGCAATATCAGTTGCTACCAGGATGCGGTACTTGCCGCTGCGGAAGCCTTCAAGCGCTTCTTTGCGCTGCGCGAAAGACAGATCAGAATGGATTTCCGCGGCGCGATGGTTTTTTTCGCGGATACCGCGCGTGATTTTATGCGCGCCGGCCTTGGTGCGGGAAAAAACAAGCGTGGGGCCATGGTACTGGGTCAGGAGTTTTTCCAGGAGCTTGCGCTTGGATTCCCTGCCGACGATAAAAAGTTCATGCGTCACTGTATCCGCTGCCGTGCCAGGCGCCGCGATTTCAACCTGCACAGGCAGCTTCATGTATGAAGTGGCAATGTTGACGATACCTGAAGGCATGGTGGCTGAAAAAAGCATGGTCTGACGTTCTTTTGGCACCGTGCGGAGAATTTTCTGAATCTGGGGCGCAAAGCCCATGTCTAGCATACGGTCGGCTTCGTCCATGACCAGGACGTTCACATCATTTAAATTCACATAACGCTGTTCCATATGGTCAATTAAACGGCCGGGGGATGCGATCAGAATGCGGGGATGATGCTTCAATTCCTGGATCTGATTATGCATGGAAGCGCCGCCAATCAGCACCGCCATTCTCATTTTAGGCGAAATTTTAGACAGGCTTTGATGCACCTGCATGGCAAGCTCACGGGTCGGCACCAGAATCAGGCCGCGGCCTGTGGTCTGCGCCAGGCGCTGGATCATCGGGATACCGAAAGCCATGGTTTTGCCCGTACCGGTCTGGGCGATGCCCATAACGTCCTTGCCCTCCAGGCCCAGCGGAATAGCCTTCTGCTGAATAGGCGTGGGGGTATGAAAATTCATTCGGGTCAGGGTTTCAAGGATCTGGGGCGCGATGCCCAGGCCATAAAAGCCACTGGCCGGCGGAGGAACGGGATGGGGGTGCTGTGTCATTGCCCAAGTATAGCTGAAACCCCGGGGCTGTCAGCTTATTTTTTCTGTCTTGATCAGGATGAAGGTGGTGGCTTCGTTTTTGTAATTGCGGAAATAGAGGCGGAATTTTGTCTTGCCCAGGTCGTCTTGAGACATTTCAAAAGTTTGAAGAGCGTCCCGCACCGCGATGGCGAAGGGGATTTTACGCAGTTTTTTGGCCGGTGTCTGTGGATCGTAACTTTTCGAGAAGACTTTTTTTTCAAGTCCCTGCGCCACGTCTTCAACGACATTGCCTTCGCCCAGGTTGGTCTTTTCCAGTTTGCCCCGTGAGATTTTTTCGATACGCAGAGACACGATTTCCTTCAAGCCGCTGAAACCTTCCACATCTTCAACAGCATTGGTGGTCACGGGAGGCGCCAGCGGCTTGATTTCAATGGGAACGGCTTCAAGAATGAGAGAGCCTTCCCCGAAAAATTCTGCCGTGTCGATGGCCCGGGCGGGTATGGCAATGCCCATGCAGGCCAGAAACAGGATCAGGATTTTCGCGGTCTTTGGCATGGAGCTAATCCAGATAGGAGCGCAACATCCAGGCCATTTTTTCGTGCTGCTCCATCAGGCCGGTCAGAAAATCGCTTGTGCCCATGTCCTGGTATTTTTCCGCGCAGACCTGCAGGTCTTTGCGCAGGGAAAGGATGACAGCTTCATGGTCTTCCAGCAGGTTTTCAATCATGGCCTTGGCGGTCAGGCGGCTGGCGGTACTTTCCTTGAGCTGGGTATGGTCCAGGAATTCCTTCAAAGAGCCTAGCGCGCGGCCGCCCAGGGAGCGGGCCCTTTCAGCGACTTCATCCATGATTTCATCGAGTTCTTCATACTGGCCTTCGAAGAACTTGTGGAGCTCGCTGAAGTCGGAGCCGGTGACGTTCCAGTGGTAATTGCGGGTCTTGGCATAAAGCACGAATTCGTCGGAAAGAATACGGTTCAGGATTTCAACGGAGCCGCTGCGGTTTTTATCATTGATTCCGATATTGGTTTTCATGGCATGATTCCTTTCCTGTTTATGATACTCAGCTGTGGGTTTCCTGTGAAATGATTTTTCCGGAGCTGTCGGTTTTGGTCACGGTGCGGGTGCCGTCGGCATTGCCTTCCGCTTTAAGGCTTTCGCCGGCTTTCAGTTCGGTGAGAATGCCTGCTCCCTTGATTACCCCTGTATTTTGCATCTGCATCCCGCCAAATGTCTGCTCGTGGATGGTTTTCCCTGAAGAGTTCCGCTTGACCATGGTATGCGTTCCATCCGCGTTTCTGTAAATCGCGGAAGTGTTGCCGGTGGGATCTGGAGTGATATTGACCGGCTGCATGCCGTTGTAGCTCATGTCTGGAGGAAAAGCTGCCTGATCGGGCGTAACAGGTGCCGGGCGCGTTGGATTTTCAGCCTGCTTATTAGCGGACTCCGCGTGAAGCGTGGCGCAGTTCAGCAAAAAAGCGGCGGCAATGAAGAATAATTTTTTCATAGGTTACTCCGTTTTTGTATTCACACACAATTCGGGTTTTTTCCGGTAAATAAGGGGAAACAGGCAAAGGCAAAGGGCAAGAGTGGTGAAAAGCGGGAAGCCAATGGCCCGGAACTCCTTCCATATATAGCCGGATATGAAGCCAAAGGCGGACAGCCATACGGCGATTTCGAGCAGCAGTGCGTAGCGGGATTTGTCCCGCATGGTGTCCAGGTACATGAAAGAAGCGCAGTAGACCATAAACAGCACCGAGTAATGGTGCATTTCCGCGACCGGGGAGATGAAAAGCATGCCCATGGGGAAAAGGCTGTAGGTCAGGTAATCAGAGCGGTCCAGGGGCTCTTTTTTGGTGAAAGCAGCGCGGCCGATATAGCTCAAAAAAGCCAGACCGCACGTAAGCGCGAAAAGCCGGATTTCCAGGTTTGAGCGATTGTCAATGGCGTCGGCGGAGGGGAAAATCAGGCGTGTGACCACGGCATAGATGGATTGATTTTTGTGCGAAAAGGGTGTGACCAGCTGCGACCACAGAACGCCCTCTTGTTTAAAGTCACCCGCGCCGTGCCATACCAGATGGCGGTATTCGCGCAGGAACTGGATATTTTCCCCGAAACCAAGGCTGAGGGAAGGAATAAAAATCAAGAACACCAGTCCGCCGATGATCGAGCCAAACAACACTTTCCATTCACGCCTGATCAGGAAATAAAGATAAATCGCGGCAATCGGAGAGAATTTCAGCGTAAAGCCAAGGCTTAGAAGAAATCCCGCCCAGAAATATTTTTTTTCTTTATACAAACAAAAAACTGCCGTGCAGAAGAAAAGGATCAAAAGTCCCAGCTGCGCGCGTGTGAAGGCATCCAGAAAATAGGGAAGGCACAGGACGGACGCCGTTGTGACAGCAAGGAACCCTTCGCGGGGTTTCGGAAACAGGCCTTTGGTTAGATGGAGCGCTCCAAAAAAGGAGGCAACTGAAATCAAGTACCAGATACCGGCGGCCACGCTCAACGGCAGTTTGGTTAACGGCACCATGGCCACGGCAAGCAGTGGAAAATAAACGTAATTCCAACCGCGGCTGTTGCGCACCTGGTAGATGTCTTCCTTGTTTTCGACAGCCTCCGCGGCCCGCAGGAAAACGGTAAGGTCAGTGCGGGCCTGCTTGCGGAAAGTGCGCCAGATGGTGGAAGAGCCGACCAGGGCCACAGCGCCCAGGATGATCATAAGAAAGAGGGCCCGGCGCCGGTGAAGGAAATCCACCAGGGAATAGAAAAGGGGGGTCGGAAAGCGCTTTGACATTTGGTTAGGATAATACAAAAAGGCCAAAGGAAAAACAGGTGATTGTGTTTGTTCGTCTCCGAGGTTAAGTGAGCTGGTGCGG
>CAZKMJ010000046.1:0-4340 GCA_964553835.1 uncultured bacterium | reverse complement strand
GAAAAACAGGTTATTTTATTTTTTCGTAACCCATTTTAATTAATCAGGTTATGCATTGAATAATCTGGCCCCAATTTGACTTTGGAGGGGGGTGGGGTATATTTTGATTATGGTAAATAATCTTTGTAAAAGGCTTAACAAAGGACTAGCTCTTTTACTGGCCATCCTTTTCCTCGCAGGCCAGACCCCTGTTTTAGCGGATCCGGAAGGTGTTTCCGGTCAGGCAACTCAAATCGCCACCAAAAGCGCCTTCAGCGAAAACTCAAAAAAAGTAAATGACAGCAATGACTCTTATCAAACGTTCAATGATTTCCTGTCGAATAACAAAACCCTTTCCCAGATTAGTTCATTTGAAAACAAGGTCAAGGCCCTTATCGGAAGTGTTGTGGATGGGTCCGCAAAAGGAATTAAAATCAAAGATGGAAATATTTCGGTCGTTGTCGCGCTCAACAATATTTCGACCAAGAACAATGCGTTTCTGCAGAATGCTGCCGGTTCGATTCAGGAAGCGGCGCAGACCAGTCGTGTTGTTTTAACGCTGAACTCGGACGCAACCGCTATCAAGGAAGCGAACTTCGACGACAATGGCATTCATTACAGCGTTTCGTTTGAGCAGGGGAAAATCAGCCAGGTTGTTGTGAGCAATCCCGCGGATGCATTGGATCTTGGGAAAAATTACAGGCTTGTTTATAACGCGGATTCCGAAGAATACATTTATGACAATTATCAGAATGACGGTTCCATCCGGTCGCGTGTCAAGAATCAGGGGCTGGTAACCACGGTCACTCAATATGGGGATGACACGGAAGAATCTCGTTTCAGGACCATTACGATCACCAAAGAAGCAACTAGTGGTGATCTGACAATCCACAGCGAACTGCAGTTTGACAAAGATCCTGCGATGAGAGAATTTGACGTGACCATCAAGCGCGGGGATATCAACCTGACCTTCGACACCAGCTTTGGGGAATATACTCAAGCCCTTACAGGTTACACGAATTTTTACACGTTTCTTAATGTCCAGCTCAATGATGTTGTAGTCGAGATTGGATCGCGGCAGTATTTCCTGGAGCTTTTCAGGCAGCAGACGGGGCTGGAAGTCACCCTGAATGATCTGAAGAACAATATCAAGATGGTGGAAAGCCGCGGCCCAAACGGCGAAGTCACCACCTACGCCTGGTTCAAATACCAAGACTATTCGCTGATTTTAAGATGCAACACTAAGGATGGAAATTTCCTGGAAGCTATTCCGCTGAACATTGTGTTTGACCGGAACAATAATGGCAAGATTGATGGCCGTGAAGAAGCGCAGGCTGACAAGCTGATTGAAATGGCTGAGGCAGCCATGAGCAACGGGGAAATCCTGGATTACGCCGCGTATTTCAGGAGCATAGATGCCGCAAGCACGCCTTCTTACAGGAAACTTCGCCGTTACGCCCGGCATGCCGTTGAGCACGGCCGTTACCGCATCAAGTATTCCGACTTTTCAAATCGCGAAAGAAATGCCCACCGCCGCCGCTAATTTTCCGGCCTGCGTTTGAAAATCGCTGCAAGGTTATTGGTTTCTTCATCGTCCGGTGCAAGTAAAAGGGCTTTTTCCAGGAAATTTTCTGCCTCTACGGTATTTCCCCACACCATCTCAATTTGTGCCAGACCCAGCCAGGCCTTGACCCGGCTTGCATCCTGCGACGTCGCGCGTTGAAAATAAAGCCTGGAACGTTCCCACTCTTTTTTCTCCAGATAAACAATCCCCAGATTGACCAAGGCATCCGTGTAACCGGGGACCTTGGCTTCAATCATTGAATAAATTTTTTCAGCCTCTTCCAGTTTTCCCATCTGGACCAGCGCGTTGCCCAGATTGTTCAGCACGCCTGGATTACGAGGCCTGATTTCCAAAGATTTTCCATAATGCAGCGCGGCATTTTCAAAATCGCCTTTTTGCTCGTAATACAGGCCCAGATTGGTATGGGCCATGAAATTTTTGCGCGTCACTTTCAGATCATGCTCATGCAGGGTCATACTGTTTTTCCAGAAACCGGTCTGCCGCCATGAAAGGAATGCGAAAATTGCGATGGCCGAAAACAAAAGAGTCCGACCCGCTTTTTTATCAAACAGCGCCCAGGCCAGGCCTGTCAGCAGGCCCATGTGAGGGATATAGGTAAAGCGGTCCGCTATGGTCTGACTGCCCATCTGAACAAGGCCGATGACCGGAAGCAGCGTGGTCAGAAACCAAAGCCACCCGGACAGTAGAAATGGCTGCTTTTCACGCGCGTGAAAGGCAGCGCAGGTCGTTAAAATCAGAAAGAGCGCGGCGCCAAGCACGCCCGGTATTTGCCATCCACCCGGAGGAAATGGGTAAAAGACCGAAAGATGAATGGGCAGGAAAGTTTTGTAAAGATAAAGCGTGTAGGAAACCATAGCGTTTCCAAGTCTTGCGGAGGCCGGAAAATACTCAGCGTTTAGCGCCCGACTGCTGTTCGCGCCTATACAGGTGATCAGGGCCGCGGCCATTGATATGATCCAGAGAGGCCATTTTTCCAGGATCCGGTTTTTCCAGGATTCACTTCTTTGCAAAGGCCACATGTCGAGGGCCATTAGCGCAAGAGGAAGGGTGACCACCATGGGTTTGGACATGCAGCCCATCGCGAAAAACGCGGCGGTCAAAGCCATCAAAGCCGGTGTTTTTTTCCGGTTGTAATAAATGTAGGCCAGCACAGACAAAAGCCAGAACAGCGCGCTGAGTGTGTCCTTGCGTTCCACGGCCCAGGCCACGGATTCCACACGCAGCGGATGGGCGGCAAATAAAAAGGCTGCGGCCGCGGATTTTTCCACAGAGCCTGTCATTTCGCGCAGGCAGAAAAAAAGCAGGAAAATGTTCAACAGGTGATAAAAGACATTCGATAAGTGGTGCCAGCCCGGGTGGAGTCCGAAGATCTGGCAGTCCAGCATCCAGGAAAGCCAGGTCAGGGGCTGCCAGGTGCCATTCGCGAAATTGGTAAAAGCCCAGTGTGTGCCGCGCGCGCTCAGACCATCCTGGACAATGGGGTTGGCCGTGATCGCGTCCGCGTCATCAAGGGTCAGGAACTCATGGCGGAAGACCTGGCCATAGATGGCAAAGGTCAGAAGGGCCAGTCCGGCCAGGAAAAGCCAGGTCTGGCGGGCCTCGAAACGAGTGGGCCGGGCGAGGGTCGTTGGCATTTGCGGGGATTATGCATGACTGAAGCTTTTCTGGCAATGGCCGAAAGTTAAATCAATGGAAGAGAAGAAGAAACTCAAGTACATTTACCGCTTCAAGCGGGGCAGGCACCTGGAAAAGGAGTTTGTCATCGAGCTTGAGGCCGACACCCTGCGGCTGGTTCCGGTTGAAAGAAAAGAATATCCGGACTGGACGCGGCTGGATTACGAAAAGTGTTCCCACTGTCCGCTAAACTCTCAGGATTCACCGCGATGCCCTGCCGCGGTCGCGGTTATCGACGCCATCGATTTTTTTAAGGACCGCACTTCCTATGATGAATATGAAATCGAGGTTATTGTGCCGGAACGTGTTTACCGCAAGACCACGGCCCTGCAGTATGGTGCCAGCGCGCTGACCGGTCTTTTGATGGCTGTGAGTGGCTGCCCGGTCATGGGCAGGCTCAAGCCTATGGCGCGCACGCACCTGCCGTTCGGGAGTATGGAAGAAACGCTTTACCGGGCCATCTCCATGTATTTTTTTGAGCAGTATTTCAAGCTGAAGCGCGGTGAAGCCGCGGACTGGGACTTGAAACGGCTAGTGGAAATTTATAATGATGTCGAAAAAGTGAACAAGGGATTTCTAAAGCGCATCAAAGCGGTCCACACTGAAGATTCCGGCCTGAATGGCATTGTCCACCTGGATTGTTACGTGCGCTTCGCCAATATGGCTATTCTGGATTGTGATCTTCAGCAGATCAGCCGCTATTTCGAAAAGTAAAAGCCTGTTTCAAGTGGACTTTGGCCCCGGATTTTGCTAAATTCTCCACCAATGGAACGTCTTCTGGCAGTAAAAACCCCATCTGATATCCCGAAACAGTATCAAGGCACCCCCATCGGCCTTCTCGCCGAATACCAGAACCATTTACGGCCGCATGATGCGTATTCCACGGCACAGATCCTGGTTGGCATGTGCATGGATAACCGCAAAGCGCTGGATGTTCCGGAAAATTTCGCTTATATTCTGCGTACCGGCGGTGCAAACATGCGTGCCAGCGGCTTTAAAATTTCCTATGCCATCGCGGTGGGTGGTGTTCGATACATTGCCATTGCGGGCCATAATCATTGCGGTATGGTCAACGTTATGTCCCGCAAGGAACTTTTCATCA
>CAZKMJ010000045.1:9176-13744 GCA_964553835.1 uncultured bacterium | reverse complement strand
AAGTAACCGCCGCCGGCAAGTTTCTTGAATTTCACGAGCGCGAACTCGGGCTCGATGCCGGTGGTGTCGCAATCCATCAAAAGACCGATGGTGCCGGTGGGCGCGATAACGGTAGCCTGCGCGTTGCGGTAACCATACTTTTCGCCAAGCGCGACGGCAGCGTCCCAGTCTTCATGCGCCGCGACCAGAAGGTCTTCCCAGCAATGTTCGTGGGAGATCTTATAAGAAGCGTCGCGGTGTTTGTTCATAACGCGAAGCATGGATTCACGGTTCGGAGCAAAACCCGGGAACGGGCCTTTGGAGGCCGCGATTTCCGCGGAAGTCTTGTAAGCCGAGCCGGTCATGATGGCCGTCATGGCGCCGCAGATCGCGTAAGCTTCCGGGCTGTCATAAGGAATGCCGCTGACCATCAGGAGCGTTCCAAGGTTGGCGTAGCCAAGGCCCAGCGGGCGGAAATCATGGCTGTTACGCGCGATGGGCTGGGTTGGATAAGACGCCATGTCCACAATGATTTCCATGGCTGTGATGAAAATGCGGCAGGTGTGGCGGTAGCCTTCAATATCAAAGCTGCCGTCTTCCTTCAGATACTTCATCACGTTAATAGAAGCCAGGTTGCAGGCCGTGTCATCCAGGAACATATATTCAGAGCACGGGTTGGAGGCATTGATGCGTCCGGTCTTGGCCGAGGTGTGCCAGTCATTGACGATCGAATCAAACTGCACGCCCGGATCCGCGCAAGCCCAGGCCGCGTAAGCCACCTGGTCCATCAGATCACGCGCCTTATAGGTATTGACCACTTCACCGGTGGTGCGGGCCTTGGTGCTCCATTCGCCGTCATTGAGGTAGGCCTGCATAAACTCATCGGAGATGCGCACAGAATTGTTGGAGTTCTGACCAGCGACGGTCTTGTAAGCTTCGCCGTTGAAGTCAGAAGAATATCCAGCGGCAATCAGGGCCGCGACTTTCTTTTCTTCACGCACTTTCCAGTTGATGAAGTCAACAATTTCGGGATGGTCCATATCAAGGCAGACCATCTTGGCCGCGCGGCGTGTGGTACCGCCGGACTTGGTAGCGCCCGCGCCACGATCGAGCACTTCAAGGAAAGACATCAGACCGGAAGACGTGCCGCCGCCGGAAAGTTTTTCCTGGCGCCCGCGGAGCTGTGAAAAGTTGGTGCCGGTGCCGGAACCATATTTGAAAAGACGCGCTTCATATTTAACAAGATCAAAGATGGACATCAAATCATCTTTAACGGACTGAATGAAGCAGGCCGAGCACTGGGGATGAGAATAGGCGTCGGTGGTTTCCTTGATCTGTCCGGTTTCCGGATCCCAGTAACAATTGCCGCCGCTTCCGGTGATGCCGTACTGGTCAAGACCGCAGTTAAACCAGACCGGGGAATTGAAAACGCATTTCTGGGTGATCATAAGATGAAGGAGTTCATCTTCAAAAGCCTGTGCATCTTCCGCCGAATGGAAATAACCGCCGAACTTTTCGCCGGCAGTGCGGATTTTGTGCGCGATGCGGTAAACGACCTGGCGGGCGCTGACTTCATGGCCGGTGCCCGGAACCCCGGCTTTGCGGAAGTATTTGGAAACAATAATATCGGTGGCCAGCTGGCTCCACTCTTTGGGGACCTCGACATTTTCCATCTTGAACACGATGGAACCATCGGGGTTTGTGATCATCGAGCTGCGCTTGACGTACTCGATGGCATCAAGGGGGTTCTCACCCGCCCGGGTGAACTTCCTGCTTATAGTAATGCCGGCTCCAGGGTTCAATCCTTCGGCTTCGATATGGGGTTTTTTCTCCACTTTAGTGCTCATGTAAGGAGCCTCCCTTTGTTTAAAACTTTTTAAAACCTTATTGAACCACTCTCAACATATAGTAGGCTCTTACCTGTGTATTCTACCATATGTAGTGTCTTTAAACAGTAATTCGTCAAGGTCGTTTTTAATCTTTAATGTTAATTTTGTATTGGAAGTTTCCGGTATTTGCCGTCCGAAATGAGTCAGCATAGGGATGCTGATTTCTCCTTCATTCGGTTCCTGGAACCACTGCGTTGACTTTCCGGATTTAGAGAGAAAAAAAGACGGCTCTATCCCCTTTCGGGGAGAAAAGCCGTCTTAAACCTGTTTCAAATAATCTGCGGCCTGATTCCTGCCGGCCGGCAGAACATTCACTTCATTTAAAAAGGTATGATTGCGATACTGCATTGTAATCTCTCTCAAATTCTCGGATAAAATCAACACTGACACGATCTGGAGTGCGAAAACGCCTCAAAATCCTTCAGGTGTTGCGCATTCTAAACACACTAAAATCTCATGTCAAACAAAAAATTAAAATTCTTTTATTTTTTTACTTTCTATAGTGAAATCTTTGTGTAAATTTTATTTCTTTCTCGCTGCTTTTTTTAAAAATACCGCGGAAAAGTTTACACTCCTATAGAAAACTCATTTCCCAATGCAAAATTCCGAGAAAATCACGTCCAGAAGGTCCTCGGAATAGACTTCGCCAAGCAGCTCGCGCATGGAATCCAGCGCGGATTTGACTTCAAGCACCACGACCTCGAGCGATTCCTGCTTCTGAAATTTTTCCCGCGCGCGTTTCATGGCAGCCAGCGCCTGCTCCAAAGCATTTTTGTGGCGCAGGCGCGTGACCTGCTCACCTTCTGTTTCCGGCTTACCTTTCAAAATCAGCGCGGACAATTTCTTTTCAAGCGCGTCTATACCTTCGCGTGTTTTGGTGGACACTGGAATAAATTCCGCGGCAGGAAAAAGTTTCTGTATTTTTTCTTTCTGAATTTTCAAACCAAGATCGGACTTGTTCAGAATTCCGAGCACCGGTTTTATTGAATTGATTTCTTTCGCGAGCTCTTCTTCCGCGGAATTAAAAACAGAAGATCCATCCGCCACGTACAAATAAAAATCCGCTTCTTTCAGAAGACTTTTGGTTTTCTCCATGCCCATTTTGTCCAGCGGGTGCTGCATATCCGAGGCCAATCCGGCGGTGTCCAAAAGCCGCACATAAACACCCCCCAATTCGATGGCTTCTTCCAGTACATCCCGGGTCGTCCCTGGGTATTCGGAGACCAGGGCCCGGTCCCGGCTCAGGAGCACATTGAAGAGGGAGGATTTGCCGGCGTTTGGCCTGCCCACGAGGGCAACGCGCACGCCTTCCCGGAACACGGAACCGCGCTCAAAACTGGCCGCAAGAGCCCCCAACTCCGCTTCCATATCTGTGAAATTTTTCAGGAACTGCGCGTCGGAATAAATCTCAAGGTCCTCTTCCGGAAAATCCAGAAAAGCTTCCAGGTGCGCGTAAATTTTCATCAAACGGTCTTTGATGGATTTAAATTTTTGCGACAAAGAACCCGCGAGCTGGCGAAGCGCGGTTTCAAGCGAGCGGTCACTTTTTGCTTTGATCAAATCTAAAACAGCTTCGGCCTGCGCAAGGTCGATCTTACCGTTTAAAAATGCGCGTTTGGTAAATTCTCCCGGCTCCGCGTGGCGCGCGCCGTTCTTCACAAGAAGATTTAAAATTTTACGCGTGACCAGCAGGCCGCCGTGCGAACTGATTTCCAGGACTTCTTCGCCGGTGTAGGAATGCGGCGCGCGAAAAATACTGATAAGCGCCTGGTCGACCGCCTGGCCGTTTTCACGGACCTCGCCCATGTGAATGGTGTGGGAAACGAAATCATTGATACTTCCTTTATGCGGGTAAAAAACTTTGGAAGCAATCCTGAATGCATCAGGCCCGCTGACACGGATCACGGCAATGCCGCCTTCCCCCGGCGCGGTTGCAATCGCCGCGATCGTATCTTCAAGCCTCAGCTCAGGCATTGGACTTGCTCCTGACTTGTCCGATCAGATAAAAAGAACCTGTAACCACAATTTTTCTTCCTTTTGCTCTTTGCCGCGCGAGCTTCATGGCTTCGCGCGCATCCGCCGCTGGAAAAACCAGCGGGAAATGTTCATTAGCCTGCATTAGAAGCGTTCCAATTTGCTGGGTACGCGGACCTGGTAACGGCGTCAAAACGATCTCCTGCGCGATTTTTGAAAGAATGCGCAGCATCTGGGCCGAGTTTTTATCGCGCGACGTCCCAAACACCAGGACGGGGTCCTTGATCCCCATGAATTTCAAGTTCCGGGCCAGGGCCTGGACTGAAACCGGGTTATGGGCACCGTCAATCAGCACCTGCCCGTCCTGCAGCCACTCCATCCTGCCCGGCCAGACCTTCTTATAGAGGGGCTGACAGCTTAACCGGAACCCCAGCTTGCGGGCCAGCAGGCCGGCGGCTTCAACCGCCACCCCCGCATTAGCCTTTTGAAAATCCCCGGGTAGCCCGGGATTTCCCTTGAAAGGGCGGGCCTGGATTAAAACAGCCTTTCGCTGCCGCGCGCGAGCACGAATAACCTTCATGGCCTCCGGCACCTGGGGTCCGGTCACCACTTCCGAGCGAGAACGAATAATCGCGGCCTTTTCCCCTGCGATCTTAGCGATCGTATTGCCCAGCACTGCCTCATGGTCCAGGTGCACAGGCGTTAAAATGCTCAAGCCATGGCCCA
>CAZKMJ010000045.1:7356-9166 GCA_964553835.1 uncultured bacterium | reverse complement strand
CCACCTCAAAAATCCCGACCTTCACCCCGGCATTTTTAAAATGCCAGGCAGCCATAAGGGTCATGACCTCAAAATAGGTAAAGGACTTGCCGCCCGAGATGATGCCGCGCGCCCAGGTCATGGCCCTGGCAAAATCATTACGGGAAATCATTTTGCCGCCTACCCGGATGCGCTCGCGCGGGTCTACAAGGTGCGGCGAGGAATAGAAACCGGTTTTAATGCCAGAATTTTCGAGCATGGATTCCAGGAAAAATCCGGTTGAACCCTTGCCCTTGGTGCCCGCGATTAAAACACGCTCATAATTTTTTTGCGGATAGCCGGCGCGTTTCAAAAGCAAATTCATGCGCTCCAGGCTCCACTCGCGGCCGCGGGGTTGGAAGTGGATTTTCTCGAAATTCAGAAATGAATTCAAATATTGAAGGGACTGCGCGAAATTCATGGGAGTAGGCCGCGGCACATAAGGCGGCGCATGCGCCGCCTTACATTAATGTTTAAAATGCCTTTCGCCCGTAAAGACCATGGCGATGCCGAATTCATCACACGCCGCGATCACATCCGCGTCCTTGAGTGAACCGCCCGGCTGGATGATGGCCTTGATACCATGCTTGGCAGCAACTTCAATGGAATCCGGCATGGGAAAAAAAGCATCGGAAGCAAGATAGCCGCCTTCCGTGCGATAGCCGGCTTTGCTGCAGGAAATTTCCACGGAGTCCACGCGGGACATCTGGCCCGCGCCAATGCCCACAGTCTGGCGGCCCTGGGTAATAACAATGGCGTTGGACTTCACAACTTTGACGCACTTGAACGCGAACATCAGATCTTCGATTTCAGACGGCTTGAGCTTCTTCTTGGTGACCACGCGCAGATTTTTCTTCAGTTCGTCCATTCTTTCAGGAAGCGGCCGGTCTTTTTTCTGCACCAGCATGCCGTGTGAAAGAACCTTGCAGTCATAGGCCCAGCCCTGAGAAGACTTTTCAAGTTCAATCAGGCGAAGGTTCTGGCGTTTCTGCATGAAAGCCAGGGCGTCCGGCTCAAACTTCGGAGCTACGAACACTTCAAAAAATTTCAGCTTGTCATAAGCCAGCTCAGCCAGCTCCAGCGTGCAGGTGCGGTTGATACCGATAATGCCGCCAAACGCGGACATCATGTCAGATTCAATCGCGTATTCCAGGGCCTTGACCATGTTCTTGTCTTCGGCCACACCACAAGGATTATTGTGCTTGATGACGCAGGCGGCGGGCGCTTCAAATTCCTTCAGGATTTCAGAAGCGGCCTCGATGTCCATGAGGTTGTTGAAAGAAAGTTCCTTGCCGTGCAGCTGCTTGAATCCGATTCCAGAGGCGCACTTAACAGGCGTGTAAAAAGCCGCGGGCTGGTGCGGATTTTCGCCGTAGCGCAGGTCCATCTTTTTAATGAAATCAAGATTGAGCTGGTCGGGCAGGTGTTCCTGCGAGGCCGCGGCCTTGTGATTGGTCTTGGACGAAAGAAAGCCGGAAATGGCAGCGTCGTAACGAGCGGTGCGTTCAAACACCTTGAGCGCCAGTTGCTGCTTGAAATCACCGGAAACTGCGCCCTTGTGCGTCTGCATTTCCGCGATGACCCGGGCGTAATCCGCGGGATCACAAACAACAGCCACAGAATGCGAGTTCTTGGCCGCGGAACGCAGCATGGAAGGTCCGCCAATATCAATGTTCTCAATCGCGGTTTCCAGGTCCACGTCAGGATTGCTGGTAACTTTTTCAAACGGATAAAGATTTACAACAACCAGATCAATGGCTTCGATGCCATGTTTTTTTGCCTGCTCCGCGTG
>CAZKMJ010000045.1:0-7332 GCA_964553835.1 uncultured bacterium | reverse complement strand
CCACAGGAACAGCTTTGATGCCAGCTTCCTGCAGGGCCTTGAGCGTTCCGCCGGTAGAAAGAATTTTGACTTTAGCTTTGTCGAGAAATTGGGCGAAAGGAATAAGACCGGTTTTATCGGAAACGCTGATCAGGGCCTGGCGGATGGGTTTTAAAGACATTTAGGCGCTTTCTTTTTAAAAAGGGTTTGCAGTTTTTTGGTTATGGGGCCTGGAATAACGCGACCTGTTTTACGGCCGTCAAATTCCCTGACAGGAAGAATTTCCCAGGAAGTGTTCGTTAAAAAAACTTCGTCCGCGTTATAAATTTCGTGGCGGGTCAGCGGGACTTCTTTGACTTCCAGACCTGCTTGATGGGCTAATTCTATCACGAAGCGCCGGGTCACGCCATTCAAGATTCCCGTGGTGGGCGGCGTGGCCAGCGCCTTTCCTTTAACGATAAAAAGATTACCGATGCGAACTTCCGTCACAAATCCAGCATGATCCAGAAACACCCATTCATAGCCGGGCGAAGGCTCTAAAGTGGCCAGCAGGGCGTTCTGGTAGGCAGAGGTTTTGGCCTGGGGCGGTGAAGCATGCGACTGCGTGCGGCGCACACTGGAAGTACGGAGAACAACGCCTTTTTCATAAAGCGCGGCCGGGTGCTTCCGGTGAGTGACTTTAACTTCCAGGCGGTTTTTCTTTTCCCGCCCGTAGGGCCAGAGCGTCATACGGATGAAAAGATCTTCGCGCGCTTCTTGAGGATGCTGTTTTTTAAAAGAAGCCAGCGCGGCGGCCAGTTCGGCTTTCAGGACTTTCATGGGTATATTTTCAAAGCCCGCGGTTTTGAGCGACTCCTGAAAACGGACCAGGTGTTCTTCCGTTTTGAAAACGCGGCCGCGGTAAGTGCGCAAGCTTTCAAAAACGCCAACCGCCTCCGCGTCAAAATTGTTCAACCCTACATGGTCTGTCATAAGCCAGGCGCCCTCATCGCAGGCCTCCTTCCCTGAAAGCCCCGATGCGGTACTCGCTTATTAAAAGCAAGTGCTTCCATCATAGCTTTCGCTTTATGAAGGGTTTCCTGATATTCCTTTGAAGGAATGGAATCATAAACAATGCCCGCGCCCACCTGCAAATGGCCTTTGTTTTTATGAAGCACCAGGGTGCGGATAATAATGTTCAGGTCCATATCTCCATTGAAACCGAAATAACCGATCGAACCGGTGTAAAGCCCTCGTTTCACAGGTTCCAGCTCATCAATGATTTCCATGCAGCGCACTTTGGGGCAGCCCGTAATGGTGCCTCCCGGAAACATGGCGGCCGCCAGGTCCAGCCCGTCTTTGCCCTTTGACAGCTTTCCCGTAATGCTCGAAACAATATGGATGACATGGGAGTATTTCTCAATGCCCATCATTTCCCGCACCCGGACACTCCTGTAATCGCAAACACGGCCCAGGTCATTGCGCTCCAGGTCGACCAGCATGACATGCTCCGCCCTTTCCTTGGGGTTTTGCAGCAGCTGCTTTTCAAGGCCGGGTTTTCTGGGTCTGGTGCCGGCGATGGGCCGGGTTTCACACAAATCCCCTTTTTTGCTGACCAGCCTTTCAGGCGAACTGGAAATGATGCTCAAATCACCCGCGCGAAGAAATGAGGCAAAAGGTGATGGATTGATTTTTCGCAGATTGTCATAAAGCGAAAATTCCGGGCCTTCGAAAGAAAAAGAAAAACGCTGCGAAAGATTGGCCTGATAAATATCACCTGCGCCGATGTACTCCTTTGCCCGGCGGACCATGGACTGAAATTTTTCGCGTGAAATTTCAGGCTTGAATCGACTGACTTTGAATTTTCCGCTCGCGGGCGGCCGGCGGCTCAGGAGAATTTTCAGGCTCCGGCTTTCAAGGTTTGCTTCCTTTTTATTACGAGCCCGGAAAACAAAATGATAGACCCCGCGTTGATGGTCGTAGGCAAGCACCCTGGAATAAAAGCCCAGATAAAGATCGGGCGCGGCCGGGCTTTTTTTGGGACGAAATCGGATATTTTCAAAATACCGGGCCATTTCATAACCAAGAAAACCCACGGCGCCGCCGGTAAAATAATTCCGGGACGGCTCCTGCAGACCGCGGTACTTCTTCAAAAGCCTGCGCAGGATTTTAAAAAGATCTTTTGCGGGAATGTTTGCTCTTTCAACTCCCGAAAGACGGATGCGGTTATCTTTGAGCGTCAGCTCAAGGAAAGGGTCTGTACCCGCGTAGGAAAAGCCGCGTGACGCGCCGGCGCTATCGAGAAAAAAACATTTTTTCGAGGAAGCAGCCATGCGGCGGAAGGCTTCCCATGGAGAGAGTGAGGACTTGAAGGTTTTGACAAAAACCTTTTGCACTTCGATCAGTCTTTTTTCTTGAGGTATTTCAGGAATTCCGCTTCAGTGCTCAGAATCAGCTGGCTGTCTTTGAGCGCGGCCGGGTATTTTTCAAGGCTGGACATGAAGGAATAAAAAGCCGGGTCTTTACCGTAGGCATCGCCGTAAATTTTGGTCACACGCGCATCGGCCTCGCCCTCGATCTCAACGGCCTTTTTGTAAGCTTCGGAGGTGATGCGGCGAAGTTCCTTTTCGCGCTTACCTTCGATTTCAGCGCGCACGCCCTGGCCTTCGGAGCGCAACTGCTCAGCCGCGCGTTTACGTTCGGAGATCATACGCTCGAAAATTTTTTGCTGCACCGACGCGATGTAATTGATGCGCTTGATCCGGAAATCGATCAGCTCAATGCCGTATTCCTTGACGATGCCGCGCGCTTTTTCAAGGATCTCACGCGTGATGGCGTCACGGCCGATCTCCACTTTTTCAATGGTCTCTTCGGAAGCTATATCTTCTTCACCTTGCTCGATTTTCAGAATCTGATTTGAGGAGCGCACCACTTCCACCAGGTCATATTTCGTAATGTAGTTGCGCGTGATACCGTCCATGATGTCATCAAGCCGCGACTGCGCATTGCGCTCATTGTGCATGGTTTGAAGAAATTTCAGCGGATCTTCAATGCGCCAGCGGCCGGTCACGTCCACCCAGATGAATTTCTTGTCCCGGGTCGGGACTTCCGAGCGGTAGCCGTCCCAGTCCAGGATGCGTTTGTCGAATTTATTCACGGTTTGCGTAAACGGTGTTTTGAAATGAAGGCCGGGTTCCTGGACCGCGCTGCCTACAGGCTTGCCGAACTGCGTAATGACAGCCTGATGGGTCTGCTCCAGCACATAAACACTGTTCAAAAGCAGAATGCCCGCAAGCGAACCTACAATAATCAGCATGCCCGCCATCCCCTGCTTCATTCCTGGCTCCTGTTTTCCTGTTTCAGGTTCAAGAAAGGAAGGACGCCCCTCTGGTTTTCATCCAGGATCCATTTTTCCCGCAGCTGAGGATAAAGCTGCTCGGTCATTTCAAGATAAAGACGCTGGCGTGTGACTTCCGGCGCCAGTTTGTAAGCCTGATAGGTCAAGTCAAAACGCTTGGCGTCACCCTCAGCGCGGTTGATGCGCTCAACGGAGTAACCTTCCGCCTGGCGGATCTGCTGCTCCGCCTGCCCCTTCGCGCGCGGAATGATTTTGTTGTACTCTTCCCATGCCTGGTTGATGGCTTTCTCTTTTTCCTGCCGCGCCTCGTTGACTTCGTTGAACGAAGGCTTCACTTCATTGGGAGGCGTTACGTCCTGCAGGATGACGTTGCTGATGGAAATACCGGAGCCGTAGCTGTCGAGCACTTCCTGGAGTTTCTTTTCCACTTCAGTCTGGATCTGAACACGGCCGGAAGTCAGCACCTGGTTGATGGAATGGTCACCGATCACAAGCCGCATAACGGCCTCGGACATGTTACGAAGAGTTTCGCGCGGTTCACGCACGCGGAACGCGAAAGCCACCGGGTCCTTGATGGTGTACTGTACGATCCATTCCACGACCGCGACGTTCAAGTCACCGGTCAGCATTAGGGATTCTTCGAGAAAAGGATCGCCGCCCAAATTCTGCCGCCGCATCGAAAGGTTCACGCGCTCACTGGCATAAAGCGTGCGTGTGCCGGCAGCAACCGTCTGAAAACCGAACTCTTCCTTAAAAATATGGGTGACGCGCACCGGACGGACAGTTTCGATGCCAAACGGCAGCTTCATATGCAAACCGGGATTGGTGGTGCGGACATATTTGCCAAATTGCTGGACTACACCAACTTCGTCCGGGCCGACTTCATAGAAAAGCGAACTGCCCGCGGAAAAAAGCACAATGGCGAGGAAAAGCGGGAAAAGCCAGACGGGCTGCTTGAACGGCTGCGGCTTGGGCATGCCTTCATCCGGATACCGGTTGATCGCCATACAAAAACCTTTCAAGGTAGCCCCTTTTCAGGGGCGAGCCGCTAACGCGTCTCGTGTGAGTAAAAAACCAGTCCGCTTGCGAGTTTTGGATAGAAATAGGTGGATTTTTGAGGCATAAGCTCGTGGACTTCACCCATTTCACGAAGCGATTCAACCCGGGGCGGCTTGAGCATGAACGAGGCAACCGACTTGCCCTTGGCCGCGTACTCAAACGCTTCGGATTCGATGCGCGAGAACTTCAAAGTATTTTCCCACTGACTTTCCGGAAGGTTCCAGAGCTTGTTGAAAATCAGGTGGGCCACAATGTTGACATCCAGGCGGTACCAGACCTCCGGCTTGTTGAGACCGATCGCCGCCTTGGCTTTTTCAAATTCATTGAGCGTCAGAAAATAAAATTTGTCTTTGCCAAACGCCAGGCCGATTTCTACGTCTTTGCCGTTGTTCGGGACCTGGATCCTTTTCTTAAGCTCTTCAAACGAAACTTCCTCCACCTTGAAATAGCTTTTCAGCTTATCAACCGCCTGGCCGCCTTCAAAACCCTGATAAGGCAGGACAAGCCGGTGGGTCGGCATCAGAATCAAGCCGGGATCATGAAACTCCACAAGCGCGATCAGGACAAAATCCGAGGCCAGCTCCTGGCTTTCCGGAGTCCCCTTCTTTTTGCGAATGTCATGGCTATATTCAAGCGCGGTCTGATAGCGGTGATGCCCATCGGCGATGTAGATGTGTTTTTTACCAATGATTTCCTGTATGGTTTCAACTGTCTTCGTGTCCGTCACCGTCCATACCGTGTGTTTGACGCTCTGATCATCAACAGCTTCAAATAGTGGTTTGCCTGAGGGAATGCCCTGGACTGCCGCGGTCATTTCTTTCCTGGGGTCATCGTACAAACCAAAAACGGGAGAAAAGCTGACTTGCGCGGTTTCCAGAAGCTTGCGCTGGTCGGCGCGGGCCTGGGAAAGGGTCTTTTCATGCGGCACCACAATGCCCTTGTCAAAAGGCTCAAGGTGAAGCCGGCCCAGGATGGCAGTGCGCTCAAATTTTTTCCCGTCGACAGGACTCTGGTAGGTCTGGCGGTAAAGGTAAAAAGCCGGCGCGTTTTCCTGCACCACATGGCCGCTTTTCTGCCATTCCTCGAAAAACTTTTTGGCCCGGGTATAGCGGCTGTTCTGTTCTGTGTCCGTGGGCTCAATCTTGTTCAAAATGAGGCGCACGCTGTTATAGGGGGAGCGCTTGTAAAGAAGTTCCTGCTCCGGGGGATAGATGACATCATAAGGGGGCGCAATGACCTCAGACATACCGACCTTGGCGGGATCGTAGCGCCAGCCTTTAAAGGGCCTGAAATCTGCCAGTTTTTTCATCGAAGCTGATTTTGCTGAAGTTGAAAGCATGGGTGCGATAGTAACATAAGAGTTTTTCTTTGACAAGATTTTGGGGCCATACTACATTAATCGAATTATGGTTACCAAATCGCTCGGCCAAATCCACCATTTGATCCGCTATTTTTTCCTTCTTGGGATCCTTGCATTCGTGGCCTATCTGAAACGCTGGAGTGATGATATCACACTGGTAGTCATGGGCCCTTCGCTGTATTTGACTTACGGGATCAAAAGCGCCGTCAGCTCAATCGTGGCCCTTCCATCTTCGCAGAACTTTATTTACTACGCGGTCCTGATGCCGGTGACCATTGTTTATTTCAGCTTTATCGGGTTCCAGATCAAACAACTCTGGAATGAAAAGGGGCCGATTCGCTTCATTAGCCTCTTCGCAATGTTCAGCTTCCTGATCTACATCCACTACGTGACCTGGAAGAATCTCTCCGCCTACTTCGCAGTTCCCTTCTAGCTATTTGATTCCGGCTCCGTCCGGGATCTGCTGTTTTTCAGGAGTGATCAGGGTCAGCATTTCATCATTAGAAGCCGCAAGCAGCATTCCGTTGGATTCCACGCCCCGAATGACCGCGGGCTCAAGATTGTCCACAATCACGATCTTCTTTCCCTTGAGCTCATCTTCAGTGTAATGCTTCCGGATGCCGGCCACAATTTGCTTCTGGACGTCCCCAACCTTGAGCTTTAAAACATAAAGTCTGTCTGCGTTGGGGTGGGGCTCAACAGCTTCAATCTGAGCAACTTTCAGCTGGATTTTCTTGAATTCTTCGAGGGGAACGTTCATAAATACCTCCGGACATCCTTTCATTAATATGCAAAAGCGTTATTTTAGCATACCTTTCAATAGGGTCTCTAGGTAATTCTCCTGTTTTTATAGGACTCAAAAATCCTAACCCTTTTGTCCTTAATATTTTAGAATTGATGGTTTCTGCTTGCTTTCAATTTTAGCTCTGTTTATAATAACGACGTTTCCCTCACAGGTCCTGCCTCAAGGGATGTCATCTTAAAATCAAACTCTATCGGAGGATTTTTTCAAATGAGTAAAATTAAAGTCGCTATCGCTGGCGTTGGTAACTGCGCCGCTTCCCTCGTCCAAGGCATCGAGTACTACAAGGAAATCGCCAAAGGCAAAAAGAGCCGCGAGTTCATGGGCCTCATGAACTACGAAATGGGCGGATACTTTCCCGAAGACATCGAATTCGTCGCTGCTTTCGACATCGACAAAAGAAAAGTCGGTCAGACGCTTGACATAGCACTCAAGGCCAAGCCGAATTGCCTTCTTCCCCTGGAGAACAACCGCATTCCGAAAAGCAAAGTCGTCGTTGAAATGGGCCCGGTGCTGGATGGTTATTCCGCGCACATGGCTGAGTATCATGACGACAGGACTTTCGTTCTTTCCAACAAAAAACCGGTCAATGTCGCGAAAATCCTCAAGGAATCCGGCGCTGAAATCCTGCTCAACGATCTTCCGGTTGGCAGCCAGAAGGCCGTGGAATTTTACGCTGAAGAATGTCTGAAAGCCGGAGTCAGCCTGATCAACTGCATGCCGGTCTTTATCGTTTCGAATCCTGAATGGGCGAAGCGTTTCGAAGACAAGCGCATCCCCTGCGTCGGCGACGAC
>CAZKMJ010000044.1:4300-13845 GCA_964553835.1 uncultured bacterium | reverse complement strand
TGAAAAAAAAAAGCCCCTGCTCAAAAGGCAGGGGCTGTTTTATTGTCCGGAATTATTTAATAAAGAGAAGAAAGAGGGCGGTAACGAATATGTTAAGTAGGGAGATGGGAAAAATGTAATTCAAGCCAAGCTCCATGAGCTGATCATAGCGGAAACGCGGAAGCGTCCAGCGGATCGTCATGAAGAACCACGCGAAAGCCAGCACCTTGAAGGTAAACGCGCCGATTTGCATGGCCACAATGATGAAATGATGCACAGGCACCACCGAACCCCACGGGAAGTGGAAGCCGTCGCGCAGGAGATAAGGCACCTGCCAGCCGCCCAGGAAAAGGGTCGTGGCCAAGCAAGCAATCATGATGGTTTCCAGGAAGTCGGTGAAGAAGAACATGCCGAACTTCATGCCGCTGTATTCCGTGAAATAACCCACGATTTCTGATTCCCCTTCCGGCATGTCGTAGGGAATACGTTTGCTTTCGGCAAGACCCGCCGCCATGAAAAGCAGGAAGCCCACCGGCTGAAGGAAAATGCCCCAGGCAGGCAGGAAACCAAAAAGAAGGGCCCCCTGGCCGCGAACGATCTCCTGAAGGTCCAGGGTACCAAAGATCATGACAATGCCCAGCACCGTGGCGCCAAGCGTGATTTCATACGCCAGCATCTGGCTGGAGGCGCGCATGCCGCCCAGGAAAGCGTAATTGCTGTTGGAAGCAAATCCCGCAAGCACCACACCATAAACGCCCATAGACATCATGGCGAACACAAACATCAACGCCGCGTTGATGGGCGCGACCTGCAAAATGACGGTATGGCCATTAATAGTCAGGATATCGCCAAACGGAATGGCCGCGAAACCGACCAGCGCGAACATCAGCGAAAGAAAAGGCGCGAGCGTGTGCAGGAATTTGTCGCCAAAAGGCGGAATGTAATCTTCCTTGGTGAACATTTTAATGGCGTCGGCCAGCGGGTGAAAAAGCCCGATACTGCCGATGGGCCGGAGCAGGAAATTGATGGGCTTGGCCCATTTCCAGGGCAACTCAATATGCGCGCGGTTGGCGCCGATGCGGTCCTGCATCATGGCGCTCTGCTTGCGCTCGATCCAGGTGTGAATGGCGGCAAAGTTGATGGCCATGAATAAAACAAGGAACGCCATAATAGCTGTCGCGATCATGATTTCACCGGTTCGGGCTTGGGTGTGGCTGCCTGCGCCGCGGCTTTTTTGGCTTCCATGTCCTGCTTGTAGAAAATCAGCGCGGAATCCTGGGTCAGTTTCGGGATCATGGGTCCAGAAAAAGTCCGGATATCATCCGGCGGCGCGCTGAGCTTTTCATAGCTCATATTGCGAAACGGCTCGCTGGTCAGAGTCATTTCATGGAAAATTTCGCCGGCGCGGTCAAAATGCAGATGAATGCCAAGCTTGTGCGCAAGTTCGCGCAGGATCTGCCATTCAGCGCGCGATTCCTTGAAAGGCATCTGAAGGACCTGTTCAAATTTCTGGACCTTGCCTTCAAAATTGGTGAAAGTGCCTTCCTTTTCCGCGTAAGTGGCGGAAGGCATGACTAAAGAAGAGTATTCAGACTGCACATTGTGGTTTGAGCCGATAAAAATACTCCACTTCAACCTTTCAAAAGCTTCCTTGCCCAGCGGCTGCTGGCCGTCCAGGCCGAGCAGGTCCTGGCCGAAAACAATAATACCTTCCACAGATCCCCTGCCGCATTCGGCAAAGAAATCATTCACGGCCTTTTCATCATATTTGAAGCCCAGGAACTCCGCGCCGCGGGAATTAGGATTTTTGTCCGCGCGAATCAGGAAATCATCCTGATAGCCGTCCGGCTTGCCTTTGACCAGGAAAAGATCTTTGAGTTTCAGCTCTTCCTTGAAAAGTTTTTTGACCAGGAAGATTTCTTCGTTGGAAAGCTGGGGCGATACAAAAACGCCGATCCGGCCCTTGGCATTCTGAATGTTGTGGGCCGCTTCGGAAATCACGGCTTCCCAGGAAGCTTCAGAGAATGTCTTGCCCGTGCGCTTCGCGGGCACCTCAATGCGGTTCTGGTCGATGAACTTGTAACCATAGCGGCCTTCATCGCACATCCACCACTTGTTCACGGTTTCATTGTAGCGGGGCTTGAGGCGCATAATCCGTTCGCCGCGCGCGTGGTGCGGCCTGTCGCGGCGGTACTGCATGCTGATATTGCAGCCGCGTGAGCAGCCATTGCAAACCGAATTCTGCGATTCCAGGTACCAGACGCGCAGCTTGAAACGGAAATCGCGGTCAGTCAGCGCGCCCACGGGGCAGATGTCCACCACGTTGCCGGAATATTTATTGTTCAGCTCTTTTCCCGGGAAGACCTGAATTTCGCCGTGGTCACCGCGGTTTACAATGCCAAGCTCGGAAGTCTTGGAAATTTCGTCGGTGAAACGCACGCAGCGCGAACAAAGGATGCAGCGCTCAGCGTCCAGCATGACATGGGGACCAATGGGAACAGCCTTGGGCTTTTTGACCTTGTTTTCACTGACACGGCTTTCGTAAGCGCCGTAATTCAGGTAATAATCTTGAAGCCAGCATTCACCGGCCTGGTCACAAACCGGACAGTCCAGCGGGTGGTTGACCAGAAGGAACTCCAGCACATGCTTGCGGGTCTGCAGGACTTTTTCAGTATTGGTTTTGACCACCATGCCGTCCGCGCATTCGCTATGGCAGGCGATCTGGAGCTTGGGCGTCTTTTCGATTTCAACCAGGCACATGCGGCAGTTGCCCGCGATGGAAAGGCCAGGATGATAGCAATAGTAAGGAACGTCAATATTCAGCTGCTTGGCAGCTTCGATTACTTTTGTTCCCTTTGGAACTTCGACTTCTTTTCCGTCAATCGTCAGTTTCGGCATATTAATGGACCTCTTCAAGAACAGCGGCTTTTTTCTCACCGCGAATGTAAGCGTCAAATTCACCGCGGAACTTGGTCAAATAGCTGCGAAGCGGCATGGCCGCGCCGTCCGCCAGCGCGCAAATGGTAGTGCCGCCCATAAAATTGCAAATATCCAGAAGGTTTTCAATGTCGCCCTGCTTGCCGTTACCGCGGGCGATGCGCTCAAGAATACGGTAGACCCAGCCCGTGCCTTCACGGCAGGGCGAGCACTGGCCGCAGGATTCATGCGCGTAGAAGCGCATGGTCACAAGAAGCATCTGGACCATGTCTGTGGTTTCGTCCATGACCACCACACCGGCGGAACCGGCCATGGTCTGCTTGGCGCGCAGCTGGTCAAAGTCGTGGCCGATATCAATTTCATCGGGAGTGAAAATCGCGGCCGACAAACCGCCTGGCACAACAGCCTTGAGCTTGCGGTCGCCGCGAATACCGCCCGCGTGCGTATAAATCATTTCACGAAGGCTGATGCCCAGCGGCAGCTCATAGACACCCGGCTTTTTTACATGGCCGGAAATGCTGTAAAGGCGCATGCCGCCGTTTTTGTCGGAGCCAAGTTTGGCAAACCATTCGCCGCCGCGGTTCAGGATAAAAGGTAGATAGGAAAGCGTTTCAACATTGTTGATCACAGTCGGAGAATTGAAAAGACCGACAACCGCCGGGAAAGGCGGCTTAAGACGCGGAAAACCCTTTTTACCTTCGAGCGATTCCAGCAGACCGGTTTCTTCGCCGCAAATATAAGCGCCAGCGCCACGGTGCACCACAATATCAAGATCAAAATCCTTGCCAAAAATCTTTTTTCCCAGAAAACCTTTGCTGTAAGCTTCCTGCACCGCCATGACAAGCTTCTGATAAGGCTCCACATATTCCCCGCGAATATAAATGAAGGCCTTGTGCACGCCTGTGGCATAAGAAGCGATCATAATGCCTTCAATAAGAAGGTGCGGGCAGTGGCTGATGATATATTTGTCTTTAAACGTACCCGGCTCGCCTTCGTCCGCGTTCACAGCCAGATAAACCGGCTTGCCCGTGTTCTGGGGAACAAAGCTCCACTTCATGCCGCACGGGAATCCCGCGCCGCCAAGCCCGCGAAGATTGGATTTCTTGACCTCTTCAATCAGGGACTTGGAATCAAACTTGGAAAACATTTCGCGCGCGGCCGAGTACCCGCCGTCCTGGATATATTCATCCAGACTGAATGTTTTTCCGGGAATAAAATATTTTGAAAGTAACTTTTCCATTATGCTTTCTTGATCCGGTATAAATTCAACCGGTCGATCCATTCTTTCTTTTTATCAATCGAAAGGTCAGGGTCTTTGGCGGCGTAATGCCATACATGCACGCCTTCTTCCCCCGCCATAACACGCGCGATTTCAGTCTGGTCCGGCTGGCCCGCGCAGCCCTTGAGGTTCCATTCATACACAGCCTCAGTCTCACTGCTCGAAACCGTTGTCCAGCCAACGCCCGGGCACACCTTTTGCAGCCCGCCCTGCACTTTCTGCAGGAACTGCTCAATGGTTACTTTCTTCTGCAGGCCTTCAAAAAACTGCAGGGTCACCATTTCTCTCCAGGAATCCTTGGTTTCCCCCTCCGGCACGTATTCTTTAATCACGGCCTTCTTTTCGGGGTTGTAGTTTTCAAACGCCGGCGTCCACTGCCGTTCATCAAAAACTGCTTCAACCGTTTCCTGCGCATATCCCGTACCGGCAAATGTCAAAAAGAGCAGCCCGATCAAAAAGATACGGGTCATTTATTCTTCAACAACTCGTCAATCTTCTGTTTCGTCAGACAGCCCACAAACTCATTGTCATTGACCTGCATCATGGGCGCAAGCTCACAGGCGCCAAGGCATTCGACCTTGGCCAGAGAAAATTTTCCGTCCGCGCTCTGCTGGCCCGCTTTGATTCCCAGCTTGTGCTCCAGGTGCGAAATCACGTCTTCAGCGCCCAACAGCGAACAGCTCAGAGTGCGGCAGACATTGAAACGTGTTTTGGCGCGCGGCTTGTCGTAATAAAGAGTATAAAAGGTCATGACTTCACGGACATCAATGGCCGCGATACCCAGGTATTCGGCGACTTCAGCTTCCGCTTCGCGGGTAATAAAGCCGTACTGTTCCTGGACCAGGTGAAGGATTTCAAGAAGCGAGGCACGCTTGGTTTCATAACGGGCCACCACTGGATCTGCCTTCTTTTTGAATTCGGGCGTCACGAACTGGCTCATCGGTCGAGCTCCCCGCCGATCATGTTGACCGAGCCAAAAGTCGGGACAATGTCCGCGATAGTGCTGCCGTTGATAAGAAGAGGAAGCGCCGCGACAATGACAAAGCAGGGCGGGCGCACGCGCACGCGATAGGGGCGGCCCGTGCCATCGGAAACCACGTAAAAACCAAGTTCGCCATTAGCGCCTTCTACAGCATGGTAAGCCTCACCTTTGGGCGGGCGGATGCCGTGACCATTCATGATCATTTTGAAATGGTTCATCAGGCCTTCGATATTGCCGTAAGTATCTTCTTTCGCGGGAAGAATCACACGCTTGTTGCCGGTCTGGAGTTCCGGGTACTGGCTCTCGTGCGCGCCTTCAAGCGTCGGATCAAACTTGGCACATTTGCCCTGGATGCTTTCAATTTTTCCGGCCTTGCCCGTGTCGCGGAATTTATCAGCGGGGATGACCTTACCTTCCGTGTCCAGCATGACTTCGCCGTCCGGGATCTGCTGGAAGCACTGCTCAATAATGCGCATGCTCTGCTCCATTTCTTCCAGGCGGCACAGATAGCGGTCAAAATTATCACCATGTTCGCCCACCGGCACTTCAAAATTCAGGCGGTCGTAAATCAGATAAGGATTGGCGCGGCGCACGTCATAATCGACGCCAGTCGAGCGCAGGAAGGGGCCGGTGATTCCGAAAGACAGTGCGTCTTCTTTTGAAATGACGCCGACATTTTTCACACGGTCCACAAAAATTTTATTTTTGGTCAAAAGCGCGTCGCACTCTTTAAGAGTTTTGCGGATTTCCTTGATGTGCTTGAGGCAGTTTTCCTTGAACTCCGGAGGAAGGTCGCCCTTCACGCCGCCAACACGCACATAAGAAATGGTCAAACGCGCGCCCGTGACCTGCTCCACCAGCTCATACAACCATTCACGGGCCTTGATCATATAAAGGAAAACGGTGAAAGCGCCAAGTTCCATGGCAGCCGCGCCAACACAGGTCAAATGGTCAGTGATGCGGGAAATTTCGCTCATGATCACGCGGATGTACTGCGCGCGCTCTGTGACCTGCAGGCCGAAAAGTTTTTCCACGGCCATGCAATAGCCCACGTTATTGATCAAGGGAGAAACATAATTCAGTCGGTCGGTGTAGGGAATGACCTGCAGGTAGCCGTTCTGTTCCGCGTCTTTTTCAAAGCAGCGGTGAAGGTAGCCGATTTCAACCTCGGAATTGACCACATTTTCGCCGTCCAGCTCGGTAATGATCCGCACAATGCCATGCATGGCCGGATGCTGGGGGCCCACATTCAGCAGCATGGATTCGCTGCGTGTTTTTCTGGGCTGGCCGGTAATTGGGTCTAAGACGGGAGGGAAGCTCATCAGTTCCTGGGCCCGATCAGGGGCTGTCTTTTGTTAATGGGGTAATCCTTGCGGAGCGGATGACCCACAAATTCTTCATACATCAGCAAACGTTTCAGATTGGGATGACCTTCGAATTTAATTCCAAACATGTCCCAAACTTCGCGTTCAAACCAGTCGGCAATAGGCCACAGCTTGACCAAGGACGGCACGATCAGGTCTTTCTCATCCACCTTGACTTTGATACGGAGGCGGTGGTTTTTGGCCAGGGAATAAAAATGGTAAACCATTTCATAGCGAGGAACCCATTTCATCCACAACCCGTCCACAGCCGTCAGGTCCATCAGGACATTCATATCGAATTCGGAATTTTCTTTTACGAAGCGCGCGATCTCAAGCAAGGCTTCGCGCGTGACAATCGCGGTTTCATCGCCATGCTGGGCATGGATTTCCGTGACCTTGTCACCAAACTTCGCTTTGAGTTTTTCGTGCAGTCCAGCCATCACACTTCCTGTTTTTGCTTCTGGATCTTGTCCATGAGCTTCATCAGGCCATCCAGCACGTTTTCAGGTCGCGGAGGACAACCGGGGATATAAACGTCCACGGGGATAATCGTATCAATCCCCTGAACAGTGGCGTAATTATCATAAAAACCGCCGGTGCAGGTGCAAACACCAAAGGCCACAACCCATTTAGGGTCTGCCATCTGGTCATAAATCTGTTTAAGCACGGGAGCCATTTTATGCGAAATGGTGCCAACGACGAAAAGCACGTCGGACTGACGGGGAGAGAAGCGAGGAAGACCGGCGCCAAAACGGTCCACGTCATAATGAGAGCAAGCTGTGGCCATGTATTCCATGCCGCAGCAGGCAGTAACAAACGGGTACTGGAAGATCGAGTACTTGCGCGCCCAGCCAAGCATATCGTCCAGTTTCGACGTAAAACCTGACTGCACAATAGGTTCGCTCATATTATTCCTTTATTTCCATTCTAGAGCGCCTTTTTTCCAGGCATAAATAAAACCCAGAAAAAGAAGGGCCATGAAGAAAGTCATTTCCACGAAACCAAAAGCTCCAAGCTTGCGGTAAAGCACAGCCCAGGGAAAGAAAAAAATCATTTCAATGTCGAAGAGCACAAAAAGCATGCCCGCGAGATAAAATTTCACGGAATGGCGGCCGGAGGCGCTTTCAAACGGAACTTTGCCGCATTCGAAAGGCATGTTCTTGGCAGCATTGGGTTTTTTTGGACCCAGGGTCTGGGAGAGGAAGATAAAAAGCGCGGCAACTCCCACCGCGAACACGAACATGAAAAGAATTCCCAAGTGACTGTACAGCATTGCTTCTGATTCCTCTTAATTCATCATGGCCTGAAGCCGGTTCAGGGCCTTGCGTGCCAGCGTGTAATCGGGATTATTGTTGAGCGCGGTGCGATAACTGGCTGCCGCCCTGCCCCAATCCCCTTTTTTCTCCCATATCCGGCCGAGATTGTAATGGGGAAAACAGTAACTTTCGTAACGTTTGGCCACTGTGGCTTTTTCAAGCCATCCGATTGCTTCGTCGTATTTGCCCTGCTCAATCAAATACGCGCCGATATCGTTGTACGGGTTGCCAAATTCCGGGTCCAGCTCAATGGCCTTGCGGCATTCAAGGATGGCTTCGTCATAACGCCTCTTGTAGCTCAGGGCCCAGCCAAGAAAGGTGTGCGCTTCAGCTGTGGGATAAAGCTCGATCGACTTCTGATAAAGGCCAATAGCCTCGTCCAGATTGCCGTCCATCTGCTTCTGGTAGGCCTCCTGAAAATACCGCTGGGCCTCACCTTGATAATAACTGTCTGCGCTCATCTTTTTCCGGAAAACGGGATTATATCAAATCCTGCACGGGATGCCAATTAATAACCCATGCGGCGGGTCAGAAAATCGTGAAGGGAGTGAGCCTGGTAGTAGGGGTTGTTCTGCTTCTCCTGCCCAATGGTCGAAGAGGGCTGGATATCGTAGTTATGGCCCGGCAGGAGGACGGTATTGTCGTCCAGCTTCCCAAGGAGCTGGAGGCTTTGGTACATCTGCTCGGCATTGCCGCCGGGCAGGTCACAGCGGCCGCAAGCGTTGATAAAGAGCGTGTCCCCTGAAACCAGCCGGTTGTTAACATGGAAACACTGAGAACCCGGCGTGTGGCCGGGAGTATGGATAAAGGTGACGGTAACGTCCCCGATTTGCAGCTTGTCACCCCCCTCCACCAGCTTGAGCTCATTTTTGAACTCATTAAGGTAAGGCGCGTCATGCTTGTTTACATAAACCGGGCAGCCCGCTCGCGCGGCCAGATCACCGATGCCGTTGGTGTGGTCGTTGTGGTAATGCGTGGCAAGACCGGCCACAACTTTCATGCCGTCCTGCGACGCGATTTTCAGCACGCGGTCTACTTCCCAGGCTGGGTCCACGATGACACACTCTTTTTTATTTCTGTCCCCGATCAGGTAGACAAAATTTTCCATCGGCCCGGCTTCAATCTGCTTTAAATAAAGAGGATCAATTTTTTCTGTAATAATAAAACACCTGGATCCGCGGATATTTTTAACACAGGCCAATAAACTCGATCTCTTCAAATGTTTCAGGAATTTCCGGATAAAACGCGTCACCTTCAAAATCCTGGTCAATGCGCGTCAAATAAACCCCGTCGATGTCATTAATCGTTTCTTTGTACAGTTCAGCTCCCCCGATAATGAAAACTTTGTCCGTCTTTACACTCCCAACAGCTTCTTCAAGGCTCTGAAAATACTGCACGCCTTCGCTCTTGCGGCTGCTTCGGCTGAGCACAAAATTTTCCCGGTTGGGCAGCGGCCAGCCAATGCTCTCAAAAGTCTTGCGGCCCATGATCACAGTGCTCCCTGTGGTCATGTTCTTAAAATGCTTCAGGTCTTCGGAAAAATGCCAGGGAAGTTTGTTGTCTTTGCCAATGACACGGTTCTTCGCCATGGCAACGACGTGGTAAATCTTCATACCGCGACTGGCGCTTTAATGGCGGGGTGCGGATCGTAACCCACAAGCTCAAAATCTTCGAATTTGAAATCGAAA
>CAZKMJ010000044.1:0-4290 GCA_964553835.1 uncultured bacterium | reverse complement strand
TACTGAGGGATTAATTTTGATCTGCGGCAGAGGCCGGGTTTCACGTGAAAGCTGGAGTTTCACCTGCTCAATATGGTTGGAATAAATATGCACATCGCCAAAAGTATGGACGAATTCTCCGGGCTTCAAGCCTGTAACCTGGGCCATCATTAAAGTCAGGAGGGCGTAGGACGCGATATTAAAAGGAACTCCCAGAAAAACATCCGCGCTGCGCTGGTAGAGCTGGCAGGAAAGTTTTCCTTCGCTTGCGTAAAACTGAAAAAGGCAGTGGCATGGCGCCAGTTTCATTTTGTCGATTTCCGCCGGATTCCAGGCGGAAACAATAATGCGGCGGCTGTCCGGATTTTTTTTCATCGTTTCAACTGCTTGCGAAATCTGATCAACAATTTTACCGTCCGCGCCTTCCCAGGAACGCCACTGCTTTCCATAGACCGGGCCCAAATCACCATTCGCGTCCGCCCATTCATCCCAGATGGAAACGCCATTATCTTTCAGGTATTTGATATTGGTTTCGCCCTTCAGAAACCAGAGCAGCTCGTAAATGATGGACTTGGTGTGGACTTTTTTGGTAGTGACCAGAGGGAAACCCTTGGAAAGGTCAAAGCGCATCTGATAACCGAAAGTGCTGATAGTGCCCGTGCCAGTGCGGTCGCTTTTCTGGGCACCGTTATCCAGGATGTATCGAAGAAGATCAAGGTAAGCTTTCATGACCGCAAATTATACCTCAAATCCCGGGCCTCCAAAACCTGGAATTTTAGTTTATAATGTCCCATGCTTCGAAGCATTTCCCTACATCAGCAGCTTCTCCCATGGTACCGCAAAAACGCACGGGACCTGCCCTGGCGCCGCACTAAAGATCCTTACAAAATCTGGGTCTCGGAAATCATGCTCCAGCAGACCCAGGTGCAAACTGTTATCCCCTATTATGAAAAATGGCTGAAACGCTTTCCAGACATCACCACCCTGGCGAAAGCGCCAGAATCGGAAGTCATGAAATACTGGGCCGGGCTTGGCTATTACCGCCGCGCGCGTATGCTGCATGAAGCCGCGAAAACCATCATGAAAGACCACGGCGGTAAATTTCCTTCAGTTCCGGAAAAAATCCTGGAACTTCCCGGGATCGGCCGCTACACCGCCGGCGCCATTTCAAGCATTGCATTCGGGCTTCCCCAGCCCATTCTGGACGGCAATGTCATACGAATTTTGACACGCATCGAGGGTATTGGAGATGACATCGGCAGCCCCAAAACTCTCCAAAAGCTCTGGAAAATTTCGGAATCCGTGGTGCCGGAAAAAAATCCCGGCGATTTTAACCAGGCCATGATGGAGCTGGGCGCAACTGTCTGCACCCCGCAAAACCCGGACTGCTCCGCTTGTCCCGCTACCTCCAGCTGTTTTTCTTTCAAAAATAAATCCTGGGAAAAGTTTCCGTTTAAAAAGAACCGTGAAAAACTGGAAAACATCGGAAGCGCGGCCCTGGTCCTGCGGCAGGCCGGAAAAGTGCTGGTCGAAAAACAGCCGCGCACTGCGCGCTGGGGCGGGCTGTGGATGTTCCCCCACGCGAAAAATCAGAAATCTGTTTTTAAAAAATTCCGGCTGAGTGCTGAAAAAGGCCTGCACAAAATGACTCTTTTCCATGGCTTCACCAAATATAAGGTCCGCCTGGACGTTTATGAGTCCCTGGAAAAACCTTTCCTGCCGGACGGTGATTTCAAATGGGCGCGGGTCAGAGATTTGGAACAGATCGCGTTTCCCTCGCCTCACAAAAAAATCTCCCAGGCGGTCCTGAAATCCCATGGATGAACATCAATACCATTCGCTCAAGCATATCGCGGGGCTGTTGGACCTTTCCGGACGCGGCAAGATCGAAGTCGCCGGCAAGGACCGCGTCGAATTCCTGAACAATATCCTGACCCAGGACATTAAAAGCCTGAAGCCCGGGCAATGCGCTTACTCTGCCCTGCTGACCGCTACAGGAAAAGTCATAGCTGACATGAATGTTTTTGTTTTTGAGGACAACATCACCCTGGACACCGAACCGAGTGTTGAAAAGAAACTTTTTCAATCGCTTGAGAAATTCCTGATCACTGAAGATGTCATGCTGCGCGATATCACTTCTGAAACCATGCACCTGGCCATTGAAGGACCCAAAGCCGCGATGTTTATCACCAATATCGGCGTGCCCGTGTTCACCATGCCTCGCGGCATGACTGGAAAAATAGCTTTTCACATTCTGGCAGCGCGCGGGGAAGGGGAAATTTTAAAAGCTGAATTACAAAAAAGGGGCGCCGAGCTGATCAGCGCTGAAGTACAGGAAACCGCGAGAATTGAGGCAGGGTGGTTGCGTTACGGCGTGGACATGGATGAAAATGTGACTCTTTCAGAAACCGGGCTGGATGACATTGCGGCAAGTGAAACCAAGGGATGCTATCCGGGGCAGGAAGTGGTGGCGAGGACGAAAACCTACAAAGGTCTGCAGAGAAAAATGGTCCGGGTGCGGCTGACGGGAAATGAACTGCCGAAAACCGGGGAAAAAATCCTGAGCGCGGAAGGAAAGGAAATTGAGCGGATCACCAGCGCGTGTTTTTCGCCGGAAGATGGAAAAACTATCGCGCTGGGTTATGCTTCGAAAGGAAACTTCTAGAGCTGCGGGTTCCAGGGCGTATATTCGGGAACAATCTTTTTAAACGCCTGGATAATTTGATCGCGGGAAGCGCCCTGCTCCACCAACTTGAGAAGATTTTCAATGCCGGCATGGACTTCCTGCCCGGTATTTTTGCCGGGTTGCCAAATCTTGATCTTGGGATGGGACGTGGCACTGGCGGTTTCACTGCCCAGCTGGAGTTCTTCATGCAGCTTTTCACCCGGCCGCAGCCCCGTATATTTAATCGGCATGCGGTCCGCTGGAACACCCATCAGCCGGATCAAGTCCTTGGCCAGGTCCGCGATTTTGACAGGTCTCCCCATTTCGAGCACAAAAATTTCAGAGTCCGAACCCAAAATCGTCGCCTGCAAAATCAAAAACACGGCTTCTGAGACGTCCATGAAATAGCGAGTGACTTCAGGATCCGTGACCGTCACGGGGCCGCCCATTTCGATCTGCTTCCTGAAAAGCGGTACCACACTCCCCTTGCTGTTGAACACATTGCCAAATCGCACCGCGAGGAAACGCGTCTTGCCGCCCCGCAAACTCTGCGCGTAAAGTTCGCATATTCTTTTCGTAGCGCCCATCAGGCTGGTGGGATTAATGGCCTTGTCTGTCGAAATCAGCACAAAACTTTCCGCGCCATGCTTCCTGGCAAGGTCCGCCACATTTTTAGTCCCCAAAATATTATTTTTCACAGCCTGCGTGTAATGGATTTCAACCAGGGGCACATGTTTGTAGGCCGCGGCGTGATAAACCAGGTGCGGCTTGTGCCGTTTGAAAATTTTCTCAAGGCTTTCCTGGTCGGCAACGCTGACCAGATAGCTGACCACATTGACATTGAAGGGTTTTGCTTTCAACTCCATTTCAATGTCGTAAAGAGGGCTTTCTGAATTGTCGACCAGGATCAGTTCCTCGGGATGGTTCTGAAAAATAATTTTGCAAAGCTCAGAGCCGATAGAACCACCCGCGCCAGTCACCAGCACTTTCTTTCCCTGAAGCAGATGCTGAATGCCCGGAAGATCCGCTTGAACCAGCTCCCGTCCTAAAAGGTCGGAAACGTCGACCGGCCTCAGGCGCAGCGGAAGGACCTGGGGCGAAAGCATGGACGAGCCTGGCGGCACAATCCTTGAGGGAATTCTCAGTTCCGTACAAGTTTTGACGATTTCGCGGATTTCATGAGCGGGTGTCTGCGAAAGCGCGATGATGACCTCGTCCACTTTGCGCAGCTGCGCGACCTGACCGAGCTGGATGATTTTTCCGATGACTTTAACACCATGAATGCGTACACCCATTTTCTGTTCATCATTGTCCAGAAAAGCCACTGGCCTGTAGCCAAGTCCCGGATTTTTGATGAATTCCCGCACCAGGAATTCACCCGTGTCTTCCGCGCCAATAATCAAAACATTTTTCTTCGCGCCCAGGATGGGCCGGCGAAGCCGCTCGGCCGTCAGCTTGAAAACCACACGCGACCCGCCCAAAGATGTCATCAGGAAAAGCCAGTCCGTAATCAGGACTGAACGCGGAGGAAAATCCGTCTGGAAAAGAAACGGGATAAACGGAATGACGAAAGACCCGACCATGACAGCTTTAATAATGGAAAGCAGCTCCTGGATCCCCAGGTACTGCCACAGCGTTTGATAAAG
>CAZKMJ010000043.1:10900-13889 GCA_964553835.1 uncultured bacterium | reverse complement strand
CCATTTTAAAAATTGCTCATTTAAATTTTATCCCTCTTCGCATTCATCTTCAAGCAAAATTAAGGCGGGTTCATCTCTGGCTAACTTGAAAGGTAAAAAGTGCCTTGAAATAAAATGTGTAGCAGGCACTGGAAAAATTAAGAAGAAATGGTCGGGGCGGCAGGATTTGAACCTGCGACCGCACGCACCCCAAGCGTGTGCGCTACCAGGCTGCGCTACGCCCCGATCCTAGAGGGATTTGAAGCAGGGGTTTAAGAGGCCGAATTGTACCAAATCCCCCGGGGGTTGTCACCCCTAGTTTAAACTCAATCCTTATAGCAGGAGGCATCAGCCCCAATTGGCGGCCTTGTAAAACCGGGGTCCATCCGCTACTTTTTGTGCTTTATACAAATTCCCCATTGGCCGTAAGGATACATTAGAATACACCTATGAGCAGACACAAGAAATTCTATATCCTGAATATGACTCTGCGCTGCGTCTCGTTTCTGGGACTGCTGGCCGTGCTGGCTTTTGCCGACTATGTCATCCTGAATGACCAAATCAAAACACAGAAATTCGACGCTGCTCTGATCAGCATCGCCGGCCGCCAGCGCCTGCTTTTTGAACGCAACGCCCTGCTGGCCCGCTACCTTGTGAACACTCCAGACACCCGTGAACGCGCCAATGTGCGCGCGCAAATGCTGGAAGCCATCAAGCTCCAGGATTCCTACCGCGAAATCCTGATCAATGGTAATCCAGACTTGCGGCTTCCGGGCAACCCGCCGCCGGCTATCGCGCAAATTTACTTTAACCCCCCTTACCTTTTAAGTATACGCCTGATCAACTATCTGGATGAATTACGGTCCCTTGCGGTAACCGCGGACACAGACCTGAAGCTCAATGACAAGCGCCTGATCTCCATCCGCACAGTCGCTTCCGGAAAAATCCTCCAGGCGCTGGACGCTGTGGTCAATGAATACCAGAAGCAGAGTGAAGCCAAGATCGCCTACGCGCAAAAAGTCCAGCGCTGGCTCCTTTTTTTCACCCTTGTCTCCCTGCTGGTGCTGGGATTCTTCCTTTTCCGCCCCATGATCCAGCAAACTCGCGAGGAAATGGACAAACTTGAAGACCTGAACAGTATTCTGGAACACAGCCTGGAAGAGCATATGGAAACTGAACAGGCCCTGCACGAAGCCAATACCCGGCTTGAAAAACTGGCCCTGCTGGACCCTTTGACTGAACTCCTGAACCGCCGTGGATTGCAGAAAGCACTCGACCTGGAACTCCGGCACCTGAACCGCGATTTCTCCAATCTTTACGCCATTCTGCTGGATCTGGACAATTTCAAGGAAATCAACGACACGCTGGGTTATCCTGTCGGCGATGTCGTGTTAAAGGAAATCGCGACCCGACTGCGTGAAAGCCTGCGCAGCACCGATTATGTCGCACGCATTGGCGGTGACGAATTTTTGATTCTGCTGCCGGAAAACCGGCGCGCGGAAGGCATGCGTGTGGCAGAAAAAATCAGGTTTATAGTTTCGGAAAATCCCGTGGTACTTTCTTCCGGCAAGGCCGTCAAAGCAACGGCCTCCCTTGGTTTTGTGGAGGTTTCTCAGGATGACACTTCTATCGATGAGCTTTTGAGCAAGATCAACCCGGTCATTCATCACAGCAAAAAATCCGGTAAAAACCGCGTTTCCACAGACGGGGCCGATCAACCGCATGATTCCGGCCTTGTCGCCCGCCTGAATGCCGCCGTGCACGACCATGGCCTTTATGCCCTGCGCCAGCCTATTTTCCACCTGGGCAACATGTCCACTTTCGGTTATGAATTCCTGAGCCGCTGTTCCGTGGCCGGTTTTGAAATGCCGGACGATTTTTTTCGTATCAGCCTGGAAGCCAATCTTCTGACCCTGGTCGACCACCAATGCTTTAAAACCTGCGTTACGGCGGGTTCATCCCTGCCGTTTGGCATCCACCGGCACCTGAACCTCTTCCCCTCTACCATGATCAATATTCCGGTCGACAACTTGATCAGCTCCATCCCGGCCCAATTCCGCAATGGAAGTTTTTGCATCGAGATCAGCGAACAACAGATCATCGGTGATCCGTCTTATCTGATCGAACCGGTGCGGGAAATAAAACGGGCCAATATTCAAATCGGCATCGACGACGTAGGTTTTGGCCGCAGCTGCCTGGAAAGTTTAATCCTGCTTGAGCCCAACATCATCAAGATCGACAAGAAATGCGTCAAAGGCATTGCCAAAGACGCGGCGCACGCGCGCGCGCTGAAGAAAATCCTGCGTGTAGCGGAAGCATTGGGCACGGAAATTGTCGCGGAAGGCATTGAATCCCACGAAGACCTGGAGGTCTTGCGTGACCTGGGCGTGAAATACGGCCAGGGTTTCCTGCTTGGCAGGCCTCTCTAAAATCCCCGCTTACGCCTCAACTGTAGGAGCGTTTGGATCCAGCGGTTTGGGCGGAGGCGGAATATAAACGCCCGTTGTTCCGTTAACGGTGCCCCCTCCAATAACTGTAATGATATTCGTATTCCTGTCGACATCGACGACAATCAACGTTGTCAGTTCGTCATTCACGTAGACATCAATCTTGTTTCCGGTCCTCAGTGCATCAATCTGCTCCTGATTAAGCCCCTGGTCCGCCTGAATGGGCTCATAAAGGCTGGATAAAAATTCCGCGCGTGCTTCCGGTGAAGTTTTTTCATCCGGCTCTCTCTTCGGCAGACGCTCCGGCAAATTCATCGGTTCCATAAAGTTTGTATTTGGATTCTCCAGGCGCCCGGTCTGCGGCTGGTTTGAAATAAAAGTCCCCGTAAGGGTATTAACGACTCCCCCTTCAACCAAAACATTCCCCACCGGATTTCCATCTTCATCGGTTTCGATACCCTGCACCTGCAAAGGGCCGCCGACACCGTTTATCAGGATCATGTCGCCAGGCTTGATTTCCAGCAGCTCCTGCACGCCGAACCCTCCCCCGGTGGCATTATGGG
>CAZKMJ010000043.1:0-10890 GCA_964553835.1 uncultured bacterium | reverse complement strand
ATCCCATCAGGACCCACCACCGGTAGTTGACCACCAACAGGTGCCGGAGGCAATACAGCCGGTTTCGGCTGTTCAGTAGAAGGCGGAGGCACAGCGGGAGGAGCCCCCATTTCATCCGCGTAAGCAGGCATAAAACCGTTGAAGCAAATCATCGTCATAATCAGCGTAAGGCTGGCAAATTTTTTCATTGAAGGGGTCCCTTCCATGGTGAATTTCGTTCTATATATATCTCCGAAAGTAACGGGTAAAATGGATGGGGTCAAATGCGAAGAACCAATAATGGGATCACTTAAGTCATTCTATATAAATGACTTAAGACTAAATAGGGGCCTAGTTAATAAATTGCCTGAAGGAAGTCCCTACAAAATACTGTGATGGTGGTGTTTTTTCTTCGAGGGATTTTTGTGCTTGAAGGTGAAAAACAGCTTGTGGCGGCCGAAGGGCTTCATCATAAGCAGGGCCACAGGCAGCACCACCAGCGTGCAGATTAAGGCAAAAAAGATGGTCAGGCTGGTCAGTACACCAAAATGCACTGTGGGACGGAAGCTCGCGAAAACGCTGGATGCAAACCCGATGACCAGAATGAGCGTGGAAACAAACATCGACATGCCCGTGCTGCGGTAGGTGTAATGCAGCGCCTGGATATAATGGTGGCGGTTTTCAAATTCATAGCGGAAGCGGTAAATAAACTGGATGGAAGCGTCAACCACAAGGCCGAGCACAATGCTTGAGATCATGGCCGTGGGCGTTGAAAGCTCAATCCTCATGTACCCCATCAGCCCGTAAACGCCCAGAATGGGTATCAGGTTTGGAATAGCGGCCAGCAGGCCCAGCTTGAACGACCTGAAAATAATCATGACCACGATCAGAATGGAAACAAACGCGAACGTGAAACTGTGGATCTGTTCATCCACCAGGTCCTTGGCCATTTTACCCAGCAATACCACGCTTCCGGTAATTTCATAGCTGACCTTGTCCGCGAGATTTTTCCGCAGATACTCGCGAGCCTCATCTTCTACCCTTGCGCCGCGCGTGGTGCCTACGGCCTTCATGCGCGCCTCCAGCCTGACTTCCTGATAATCCGGCGAAACAACCTTCCAGACTTCCGGGTCCCCCGACTGCGCGATGCCGTCAAAATACCTTTTCACATCTTCCTGCTTGTCCGGAATTTTGTAGGCTTTTAAATCATCATAGCGGGCGAAATTAATTTTCTTCAGCACTGTTGTGATGCTGTTGACCTTGCTGATTTCAGGCTTTGTTTCCAGGAAGGTCTTGAACGCATCGATGCCCAAAAGCGTGTCGCGGTCCGCCATGGTGCCCTTGTCCTTGCGCTTGAACACAAAACTGAGCGAGTAAACGCCGGTCAAATGGTCGTCGATGAAGCGGGTAGAAATGGCAAGCGGCAGGTCCGGCTTCATCTGCTTGATCATGTTGGTGTCGACTTCCAGACGGGAAATACCGTGGAAGGAAACCGAGACCACGCCAATGGTGATCGCGATGATCCACCACTTCCAGCGGAAATCGAGCTTTTCAAGAAAACCCGTCAGCATTTTATTAAAAATGTGCTCCTCTTCCGTGGCCTGACCAAGCATACGGTATGGCAGAATGGGAAGAAGAATGGGTGTCAGGACCACTTCGACAATGTAAGAAAAGAAAGTGCCCATGGCCGCGAAAACACCAAAGTTCTGGATGGCCGGAACGGGCGTGAAAGCCAGCGATATGAACCCCAGGATGGCCGTAAAGTGGGTCAGGAAGCATGGCACGCCGAGCTGCTCAATCGTCATAGCCACGGCCTCGCGCAGGCTGGGCTGGTGAGGCCGGATTTCGAAGAAAAGGTTCATGAGGTAAATGGAATTGATGACGGAAACAATCATGATGACCGGCGCGAGCAGCGACGTCATGAGGTTCAGCTGCTGACCCAGGATGGCGATCGCGCCCATGGTCCAGCACAGCGTCATGAACACAATGGACATGGCCAAGACCATACAAGTGAAGCTGCGGTAAATCAGATAAGTCGTCAAAATTAAAAGAATGGTGATCAGCGGAACAAAGGTAAACTGGTCACTGCGGATCAATTTAATGAAGTCATACTGTTCTACAGGCGAGCCCGCGATATAAAATTTCAGCCCTGCCTTTTCTTCGGCGGCCAGCATGTCGCGCATTTCCTGGATCACACTGCCTGAAAGCTGAAGGTCCTTGCCCGTGGGCTTGAGGTAGACAAGAATATTGGCCACCCGGCCATCTTTGGAAATCAGGTTGTTAACAAACAGTTCATTGGCCAGCACATCTCTTTTAACTTCTTCAAAAGACCGCTCTCCATCAAGCGCACCCTGCAAAGCCGGCACGACCTTGATGCCCGCGAACTTATGCTTGATGTCCATGGCATTACTAAGGGAAAGCACACGCTCGACGTGAGGGATGTCAGCAATGCGGTCGGTCAGGCTGTTCAGCTTCTTGATATTGGCTTCGGTGAACAAGCCGGTCGTGGCCATGGCAATGGCCACCATCTGGTCGCTTCCGTAACGTTCGCTGGCTTCGCGGTAATAGAGGTATTCAGGAGACTTCTTGTTAAAGAGGGTCTCCATGGAGGGATCAATTTCGAGTTTGAAGACAGCCTGGCCGGTGATGAAAGTGATGAGGAGAAGGCCGAGCATGATCGGCCATTTCCAATTGAAAATTAAAGTAGCAAACCGGCGGAACATATTTTACGTATTATATTTTAAATAGAACGGGTTAGGTCTGTTATTATTTCGGCACTTATGGATAAAATCTGGCTCTTTATTTTACTGACAGCTACGGCGGGATGGACCTGGCGGATTGTGTGCCTGCTCCAGTCCCTGCGCTGGATGCCCTTCGTAAACCCGGGCGCGCGGCCGGAACACCGGGAGAAAATCTCGGTCGTCATCCCCATGAAAAATGAGGAGACCAATGCCCGGGCGTGCGTAGAAGCGCTTTTAAAGCAGGACCACCCTTCCTTTGAGATCGTCGTTATTAATGACAATTCCAGGGACAAAACGGGCGAAATCCTGAAGTCCCTGCCCATTGTTTATGTGGAAAACACGACCCCAACGCCGGAAGGCTGGGTTGGAAAAACGTTTGCCATTCATCAGGGCATTTCAAAGGCCACGGGCGACTGGCTGCTTTTTACCGACGCCGACACCCGGCACGAGCCCACCAGCCTTTCCGCGGCCCTGGGCCATTGTCACGCACGGAAGCTGGAATTCCTGACCCTGCTCCCCCGCTGCATCTGCGAAACCTTTCTGGAAAAAGTGGTGCAGCCCATAACCATGGCTTTTCTGGGACTTTGGTTCCCGATCCGTAAGATCAACGATCCGGATTCTTCCATGCATTTTGCCAACGGCCAGTTTCTGATGATCAAAAGAAGCTTGTATGAAAAGTTGGGAAAGCACGAGGCGGTGAAAGACGCTTTTCTTGAGGATTTCGCGCTGGCCCAGAAAGCCAAGGAAATGAAAGCCCCCATGCAGTGCGCGCTGGGCAAAGCCATTTACGGAACCCGCATGTACGAGTCTTTCGGAACGATCTGGAGGGGCTGGCGAAGGATTTACCTTCACGCGTTCTACAAAAACACGCAGGTCCTTTTAATGCATACTCTGGAAACTTTTTTCTTTTCCGTGCTTCCTTTTATCGCGATTTTCTTCACGATGCCGGCAGGCATCAAAAGCGGATTTATCGCGCTGGCGGCGATTATTATTGGAGTGTGCTGGCGGGGCTATAAAATTGTGGACGCGGACCCGAAATATTCTGTCCTTCATCCCTTCGGAGCGTTTCTTGTTATTCTCTTCCTTCTCGACGCGGCATGGATCGCCGCGACCGGCCGCAAAACCGTCTGGCGCTAACGCACCGGAACCTGCGTACTTTCTATCCGGGCTTGCCTCACCCTTTCATGCCAGAAATCCAGAAGATCAATGGCCTGATCGGCCATATTCGCGGGAAGATAGATCTGATAAAGAAACCTGATATAATCCGGATCAAAGTCCTGCCAAGCCCATTGATTGAGCCCCGGATCACTAGTCACTAAATATCCGCCCGGCATATGCCAAACATCGGCAGTCAAGGCAATTTGCCCGCCATTTCCAAAATGATTCGCAGTCAGCCATGCCAGAATTTCAGACGCTGGAATCTGCGGATTCCCCAGCTCATCAGTATAGGCTGTGAAAAAATGTTCAAAACTGCCGGTTTGTGGCTCATAAATCGCGTAAAGGCCCTGTCCGGGAGAAGTCGCACTGGGAGCAATATACACAACATTCGTCGAATGCCCGCCATAAATCGGCCGCGGAGGCCCTACAAAATCAGGAGGAAGCAGTTCCAAATTGTAATACAAAACTCCAAGCTGAAACACAAATAGTCCGTTTTGCTGTGCCAGCAATGTACCCGCCATGGTAAAAAATTGACAGTTATGGAAGTCCGGAACGAAAGGCAAATCGGACAAAGGCCCGATGGTCTCATTAATCTGGTTTTGAGTCCCCATAATGTTCACCAGGTCCTGCAACCCGTTAAGAAGTCCTGTTAACGGGTCTACCGGCGGCGGCGGGTTTATGATTGCGTCAACCGCTGCCAGCGCGGCCTCTACCCAGGGTGAAGGCGGCGGCGGAGGCGGAACTGGCGGCGCAATGATAGTCTGCACGGGCGGAGGAGCAGCAGCCTGAGGTGCAGGGCGGTCAGCTGCGGAAACAGGGGCGTCTGGTGGCACAGGTTCAGCTTCAGGAACAACCCCGCCATTATTCATGACCCACTCCTGAGCATTCGCCACCGGAGCAGGTAAACTTGCGGCGGGAGTCACAGGCTGAACAGGTTTTGGAGCTTCTACCCCAGGCGCTTCTGGCGCTGTTGCGGCAGGATCTGCCGGCGGAGCGACTTCAGCAAAAACAGGTTTTTCTGCGTAAGTAAATACCAGCATTATCACAAGAAGCAAATTTAAATTTTTAAAGTTTTTCATGTCGTTTCCCTTACTCATATAAAAGATTTCACATCTTATTGCGGCAACCGGCCGCAAAACCGTCTGGCGTTAAAGCGTGGGAATTGTATCAGGCCCCACCGGCGAACCAGGAATGTACGCCACCACAAGCACACCAAGAACCGGATTGTAGGAACTGGAATGATAAGTATAGTATCTTCCGTTCACGATAATGGTGGACTGCACCAGAGCGCCATCATCCGCCAAAACTAATTTGGCCCCTTCAGGAAGGCTCTTTTCCCACTCTGCGTAAGTCATTTTGGGTTGCTCCTCCGCAACCTGTGTAACTGAATTTGCCACAGTCACAGAGTAGGCCAAAGTACTAATAGAGTCTGACGAGCCACTTTCCGGACCGTCTTTTTGCTCCATCTCTTTCTTTTCCGGCTCGGGCTTTGGAGCAGGCGCGGGCGGCCTGGGCTTGTCTTCAACGGACACAAGCTTGCCGTAGTCCTGGATGCGGAAAGTCTTTCCGTCTGAATCCACATAAATCTCGTATTTGACAACGTTAATAACCACAATCGCGCTGGTGTTCTGATATGTCACGGATTCCACAATCCCGGTAATATGTTCCGGCTCCGTCTTTCCGGTCGGAATATAAGTAATGTCCGCGTTACTATCCTTGTCGATCGTGAAGAACAGCAGTTTCATCAATCTGTCTTTATCTGTAGTGGGCGGTATCTCGACTTTGGGTTCCACTTTCGCGGGCAGCGCGGGCGGTTTTTTACCCGGATAATCCACCCTGAAAATATTGAAACCATTCATATCAATCGTGAGGTCCGGAAGCTGGCCGCCATTCTCCGATTTCGCGAATTTGATCGTGACCTTGGCCGCTTCATTGATATTGTTCGTAGGCTTCCCATCCGCTGTAAGCATTTCAATTTTTTCAATTTTTCCGGTCGAGTTGACCACTGCGTCCATGACGGGATCAAAATGGATAATCGTGACCTGCTGACCCACCACAAGGTTCCCAATGTCGGTTTTCATTTCATCCTTGGTCAACGGCTGCGTGATGGGCTGAGGCTTGGGCGCAGGAACCGGAGCAGGTCCGGGAGCAGGCGGCGGATTCGCCGCTTCCGGCTCGATCACATTGATGCTGTAAATCTGGAGCGTGGACGGAATGTAAAGGCTCCCGTTATTTTCGTTGATGGCGATCATAAAGGCATTCGCGTTATTGATATTGTCTGTTGCCATCTGAAAATTGTTATCTGAATACATGTTCAGATTGTCCTGAACAGTACCGGTAAAAGTCACCGTGTTTCCATTGGCATCCGCGTAAACCACTTCAATCTGCACGCCAATATCAACCTTGTCTGACAGCTGCTGCTTGACTTCCGCCGGCGTCAGGGGCTTTTTCTCTCTGGGCGGCGGCGCAACAGGCAGCGCGGGAGCAATGGGTTGGCCCGCCCTGAGCTGCAGGGTGTTTTCCACTTCATCAATCACTCTCGGTGCGGCAGGCAGCGGTTGCTGCATAAAATTAGCGGCGGCAGTCGCGGCTCCGTTTACAAATCCCATCATCACACCTGTCCAATTTATAGGAATCTGCGCAGTGCCGGGAACAGGAGAAATTGGACCTCCCGGTGTTTGAATTTGAATTTCGACATCCATCGCATCTTCGTAACGCTGGCGAGCTGCTGATTTCTTGCTTTCTATGTCGTAAATCTCCAGCCCTCTGACCAGCATCAAAACTTTCCCAGCCCAATGAACAGCTCTACGGTCATCTCCGTAAATGGTATTAAAAACAAGGGTGAATGAGGGGCCCAGCGTAATTTGTCCGGGAACAAAAACAGGCGGACTGTCCAGGTCTTGATCGGCAAACATATCTCCGGGATTCCCAAGGATGGTCTTGGGGTTGGTAATACCCTGGGCTTCTGTGTAAATATCCTGTATCCCTGAATAATAATCCGTAACGTCCTGCGGGTAAGAAAAATACGGGTCATTCAAAATGGCCTGGGCTTGATTGTTTAAATTCATGAGTTCCGCCATGGCTTCGTTATACCGGGAAACCCACGCTTCCGCGGTGGCTTCAGCTTCATTGATTCCCAGTGTCGCGCCTTCAGCCTGCTGCTTATATCCGTTTGCTTCGCGTTCGAGCTCTTCCCACTCAGCCGCAGCCTGTTCAACCGCGGCCCACGCAGCGGTGGCATCTAATTTGGCCTGTGTCAGTAAATCATTTTCTCCGGCCTGGGCCGCCATGTAAATCGTTCCAATAGCCTGATCAAGAGTCGCAACCGCATCATTAAATCTTCCAGCGATGGCCGCAGCACCATGGTCCGGGTCATTAATGTAATTTTTTGCGGATCGGTACAATTCCCTCATGCTGTCTGCCCTACTGCGGACAATATCCGCGGATTCCTGAACGGCTTCAAGAGCATCTTTTATAGTTTGTAGAGCATCCGTCGCGTCTGCATAAGCTGCCTGTGCCGCAGCTAATGTTCCAATCGTAGACGTATTGGAATTATTGGTACTATTCGCCGTATTTGAAGCCGTATCGGATGCAGGACCAAGCCCGCCGCCCATCATGGTATTCGTCGTTGACGGCAGAGCCGAGACTACCGGAGCACTTGGGACCATACCGGTAGAAGGCTGGGCACCAGGAGCAACACCAGGATTTTGTTCCGGAGGCGTCGCCAGAGCGGAAGGTTCTTCCGCGTGCGCAATCGGAACGCCGGGTGAAAATATCAAAGTCAGAATAACGGATTGAGCTGCAACCTTCCGGAACAGCTTCACATAGCCCTTCCTTTTAAAGAAGTTCAAATTTTTTTTCATTTCACTGTCCGCGGCGTCCTTTTTTTGGTCTTTCAAAAAGAGTGCTTATTCCAAGAACGGATTACAAGGCGCCCTCCCTAAATGTTATAAAGTGATCAAATTGCAATATCGCCAAAAACAGGGAGAATGGCGGCTTTGTATAGAGAAAAACTTACTATTACCGCTTTAAAAAGCCTGCTCCCCGAGGCTCGACTCAACATTCCGATAAAAAAAATCTCCTGTGAGAAATGACATCCCACAGGAGATAGAACTTACCAACTCTGGAAAAGCTGTTTTTAAAGCCGCCTCAACACACATCTCCGAAAATCCTTTTCTTCTTTCCTGGATTTGAGCATTCAACGACAGCATTATTTCCCAACGGCCTGAGCTGCAATCTTTTTTAACAGCTTCATGGAGCCCTCTCTTTTAGCCGATTTTTTACCGCTTACCCTCCGGCTTTTTTGCCGAGTAATTTCTGGATCCAGTTCACCTTCGCGGCCTGCTCTTTTTCATTTCCTTTTTTCCCCGCGGCAGCAGGCTGCTGCTGTTGTTGCTGCAGCTGGCCCTGCAGATTCACAACCGGACCTTCTATTCCTTTCATCTGCCCCTGCTGGCCCTCAGGCCCCAAAAGCGGCTGCTGAGGAAGAAGCGGCATCAGGTTCTGGTTAAGAAGTTTTTCTCCAAGAATCCCGCCTTTGACTCCATTGGCATTCGGCTTCGCGGCAAGCACGAGGTTTTGGGCCGCGGCTTTTTGCGGTTCTGCCATCAGCACGAACGGATTTCTTTCTTCCTGCACAATTTGCTTGGGAGCCGGAGCAGCGGGCTTGGCCCCCTGTTGATTATTGGCCTGAACAAAAACATTTCTCTGCGCCACATTAACGACAGGGGCAGCCGCCGCATTCTTGCCGCCACGGCCTTCAGCCGGTTCAAGCGCGTTATTCTGCAGGAATGCAACCGGAGCCGGCACGATTTCCTTGCCGCCACGGTTTGTGGCAGGCAGCTCGATCTGAAGAGCACGAGGAGCAGGCGCAGCGACAACAACCGGCGCTTCAGCAGGAACGGCCTGAGCTTGCGGAGCCGGGGCCTGGACTGCCTGCGGAGCAGCAGCTGCTTCTACATTCGCGGGCGCTGCAGCTTGAATGGGCGCCGCTTCAAAACCGGCCTGATCGAGAGGCCAGTCGAGCATGATTACACGGGCATCCACCATTCCATTCGGCATCTGGATCGCGATACCGGCGAACAGCCTGTGCGGCTCATCATCATAGGAGGCTCCAAAAGTAATCGATTCAATCCGGATTTGTGGATTATCTTTAAGGCCCAGCTTCTGGATTAAATACTGCCGGACTGGCGCGATTTTCGCGTTTCCGCCGTCATAAATAATGAAGTAAGGTTCGCCGCCCTTATGCACGACCTGCAGGAAACGTTCACCACTGATATATTCCGACCTTCCAACTTGCGCGCCGGCAACATTTTCATTCAACCCTTCATAGCCGGTCTCGCCAAAGGAAGTCACCGCTACCGTCGGCGGATTACCCCAAATATTAACTTTGGCGGTCCCAATATCACCGCCATTAAAGCTGAACATCATCTCCTGATCATTTGAAGGAACAATCGTTCCGCCGCGGCGCACCAGGTCGACATTGAGGACTTCACCGCCGGCCGGAACCTGGAATTCAAGGACACGGGACCGTGCTTCAGCACTGTCAGACTCGGTCGCGACAAAATAAGGAAGGTTCAGTCCTGAATCCACGGCCGGGAAAGTGGCGATAATTCCCCGCGCGATCCCGGCTTCATCTTCCGGATTCACATAGGAGCCCGTGAAAACAAGGAAGGAATTGATCGTTCCGCTGTTAGGAGTCTGATAACCGCCGGAGTACTGGAAACCAACCGAGTTGATTCCGGACGCAGCGGCTTCCGACGGCAGCGTAACCTGAAAACTGCCAAGTTCCTGGAAAGAAGGAATTGCCTGGCCAGGTATTACTGGAATGCTGGTCACGTTCAGAAGACGCGTTGTGACCACCTTGCCTTGAACATTGAGGACAATCAGAGCGCCGTCAGGCGTCATGGTGACCGCTTTAACCTTGCCCAAAGTTTCATTTTCCAGGTCTTTCATGTCAATCACGGCAATGGCATGCCGCGGAATGTCAAAAGTGCTGTAATCGTCATAAACCACCAGCACAGGTCCGGGGAAATAACCCGAAAGGGACGGATAAATCTGTCCGCCTTGTGTGACCGGCGGCTTGATCGTGATACCGCCGATGCCCGTCATAAAAGTCGTGTAACGGTGTCCTCTTTGGCCCGGATCATCAGAAATTCCAAGAGTTCCTTTGTTCATCAGGAAATCGGTGTTGCCCAGCAGTTTATTGTTGGTGAGATTGGAAGGCACGTCCAATTCGAAAACATCCGTTGTAACATCAATGAACGGGCTGTTGTTGTTGACATTGAAATCACTGCCGAGGTTCATACCGGTGAACACCGTAACATCCGTGTCCGGCCCGTTTCCGACCGTGCGCACGACCGGGCCCTGGCTGTTTTCTTTGACAGCGCTGACAACATTGGCCCTGATGGTGAAATCATTAATAGTAAACTGCGCGCCGATCTCCTGAGGAGGCACAGGTGTTTCTTCACCCCCCGCGGGCTGTTCACCTTCTTCACCTTCACTGCCCGGAACGGGAGGAACCTGCTGCTGCCCCTGCTGACCCTGCTGTTGCCCCTGTTGCTGTCCCTGCTGCTGACCTTGCTGATTACCAGGCACTTCTTCAGGAGCAGGCACAGCTCCACCTACGCCACCTTCGCCGCCTTCAGGTGCTACGACATTTCCTTCAGGCGCTGCAACGTTTCCTTCCGGAGCCGCCGCATTTCCTTCAGGCGCTGCACCTCCTTCACCTGCCGCAGCTAAAGGCGCTTCCTGCTGGATCGCGCCGGCAAGCTCTGGAAGCGCCAGAGCTGAAGCACCGCCGCCTGAGGTGTTAATCGCCTGCATAAGCGCAGCCGTATTTCCAGTGACAAGGGCATCCAACAACAGCTGCTTAGGAAGTTTGACAACATAGTAATACTTATCATTTCCATTGCCCGGACGATCATAGACCGCAATGGTGACTTCGAAGAAGTCGTCAATCAGCGCAAATCCCTGGAGCGTATACTGAAGATAATCCGGATCGTTTGGATAA
>CAZKMJ010000042.1:13412-14026 GCA_964553835.1 uncultured bacterium | reverse complement strand
GGCTGCTCGCGTTGGCGAGGACAAAGTCGAGCACGCTTTTTTGTTCGCGCCGGGAATATGGCTGTGAAGGGTGCGGCCAAGAGCACGGTCAAGGCAGAAATGAACAAGGCGGGCCTGAGCCTTGCCAGACGTCTTCTCTCGGTCGGTAGCGCGCTTTATCACATCGCGATCCTGCCGCTGCAAATCATTACGTCGTTCCTTCCCAAGGCGGCTTCTAATGCCTGCGCGGAAGCATTCGCGTCATGGTCCAAGTTCCTCGCGAAACTTGAAATTATATTGACCAGGCCCAACCTTGTGATCAGCAGGGTCTGGGGGAGCGAAACGGTCAAGTTTACATTGAGCGCTCGTCTGGGGCTGATCAGGCAGGCGTTCGGTCAGGAAATGCGCCGCCGCGGCTGGGATGTCGCTCTTAAAGAAGCCAAATCGATTCTCATTTCGTTTGCCCAGAACGCCTTCCCGAAATGGTCGCAGAAAAACTGGTTGATGAAGGGTGTCAATATTGTGGGTGTGGCAATTAAGGGCGCTGTTTACGCGGTTGCTTACACCGTGCTTGGGGTTTCTTACCTGATCAGCATGGCGGTTTTCAAAGTCGTCTCATTTTTGGTGGCGCCGCT